>NZ_JBEBVH010000198.1:0-7589 GCF_040392825.1 Pseudopedobacter sp. | reverse complement strand
TTTGGCATAACTATCATAAAAAATTTAAAATAGCTTAAATCGCTTAAAAATGATATTAAACAACAAACAGAAAAAAAACAGTAATTTTTATGCTATCATTTTGGCTATTTTAATCACTTATAGCTGTGCAAGTATACAACAGCCAGAAGGTGGGCCAAAAGATATTGAAGCACCAGTATTACTCAATGAAAGTCCAAAGAATTATACCAGAAACTTCAATTCAAAAAAAATCGTTTTGGAATTTGATGAATACTTTAAATTGAATAATGAATTTACGGAGATCAGCATCTCTCCTACTCAAGAAGTTCCCCCCATCTACAAAGTAAAAAAGAAAACGTTGGAAATTGAGCTGAAAGATACGTTGGAAAAAAATACAACCTACACCATTAATTTCGGAAAAGCTATAGGTGATGTAAATGAGGGAAACAAATTTAAAGATTACACATATGTCTTTTCTACCGGAAATGAAATAGATTCGCTGCAGATATCTGGACAGGTTACAGACTATTTAGATAATAAACCCATATTAGAAGCTACTATCTTTTTATTACCCATAGAAAGAGATACGCTCTTTGGAAAAAAAAGAGCTTCTATTTTCACTGTTACTGATTCTTCCGGAAATTTTAAACTAAAGAATTTAAAAGAGCATAAATATAGATTGTATGCTTTAAAGGAAGAAGGCGGAGGCGATAGAATATACAATAATCCTAAAGAAGCTATAGGTTTTGTGACTAACGATATCAATTTAAATAAAGATACATCAGGTATAAAAATAAAGCTATTCAGACAAAATGCAGATGAATACAGAAACGTCGACAGAAGAATAGAAAAAGATGGTAGGATAGCCATCATTTATAATAGACCACTCGATAATCCTGATTTTAAAATAATAGATCCAATTGTTAAAGACCCAATTATAGAATACTCTAAAAATGCCGATACCACAATAATGTGGTTGAAAGATATGACTTTTGATAGCCTTAAAATTGTCACTAATTCTGGTGATAGAATACTGGATACCTTGGTTATCAGGCGAAATAAGAAAGACACTTACACCAGAAATATTTTGTTTAATACTAATTTAGTATCTGGTAAAATAGTTCCGAACACACCTTTTATATTGACCTTTAATGCTCCAATTGAAAGTATTGACAGGTCAAAGATAAAACTTCTTCAAGATTCTATGCAACTTCCTAATTATCAAATTGAAAGCATAGATAAATTTAAAAAGGCATACAAGATAACGTTCCCCTGGAAGATAAAAAAACCTTATACACTTAATTTAGAAGAAGATGCTATAACCGATATTTATGGTACAAAGAATAAAGCAGTAAAAGTAGGTTTTGAATTAGATGAAATTGAAAATTATGGAAATCTTACTTTAAATATAAATAGGGCTGATACCTCTAAAAACTATGTTGTACAGCTCCTGGGAGAAAAATTAAATCTCATAAAAGAGAACGTCGTTACACAAGATCAGCTATTCATGTATAATATGTTACCTAATGGAAAATATCAGGTTAGATTAATAGAAGATATTAATAAAAATGGAGTATTTGACAGTGGTAATGTTAAAAGAAGAGAACAACCGGAAAATATATGGTTCTACGATAAAGAAATAGTCATCAGACCAAACTGGGACAGAGAAGAAAAGATAACTATTCCGACAAGTTTTAACTAATTATTGAAACCAACCTGAATACATTACATAGTTATCAGGTAATTTATTTAAAAGCTCCTTCTGTTCATCAGTAAGGGGCTTTATCTTTTTCGCTGGCGTACCAGCATATAAATATCCACTTTCACATA
The DNA here is from genome assembly GCF_040392825.1 of Pseudopedobacter sp. Classification (NCBI taxonomy): domain Bacteria; kingdom Pseudomonadati; phylum Bacteroidota; class Sphingobacteriia; order Sphingobacteriales; family Sphingobacteriaceae; genus Pseudopedobacter; species Pseudopedobacter sp. Next base: position 5,780 of record NZ_JBEBVH010000198.1, on the reverse strand, counting down.
CAGTATTTTCCAAAACTACAGAACCGGCACCAATAATTACATATTCTTCTACTATAGCATTATCCATTACTATAGCGCCCATTCCAACTAAAACATGGTCTTTTAAAACACAACCGTGTACTAAAGCATTATGACCTATGTTAACATTATTCCCGATGGTCGTTGAAGCTTTCAAATATGTAGCATGAATTACAACACCATCCTGAATATTAGTTTTATTCCCTATTTTTATACTATTTACATCACCTCTAATTACAGCATTAAACCAAACTGAACACTCATTTCCCATTTGTACATCCCCTACAATAGTTGCATTTGGTGCAATAAAACAGGCATCCCCTATCTTAGGTTCTATTCCCTTTACCGGTAAAATTAATGGTCCCATGTTATAAGATTGTGTCTTGTAAAATATCAGAATGCGACGGATAATCTGTAGTGTAATGCAATCCTCTGCTCTCCTTCCTCTCCTGAGCAGATTTAATAACAATATATGCTACCTGAATTAAATTTCGTAGCTCACAAAGTTTCACAGAAAGTTTAGTTTTCTTATAAAAATCTTCAGTTTCATCATATAATAGACGTAAACGACGAAGAGCTCGCTCCAGCCTGAAATCGGATCTTACTATACCTACATAATCACTCATAATTTTCTGCATTTCCCGAAGATTATGTGTTACTAAAATGTCTTCATTTGAGAGCGAAGTATCTTTATCATTCCAGTCTGGCACACTTCCAGGTATTTCAAATTCTTCCAATCTGCCCTTAGAATCCAGATAAGCTCTGTGTGCATATACTAAAGCTTCAAGTAATGAATTAGAGGCTAGTCGGTTAGCTCCATGTAAACCTGTGGAGGATACTTCGCCACAGGCATATAAAGCTTTAATAGAAGATCTACCATTCTCGTCTACCATAATTCCCCCGCACATATAATGACAAGCCGGTGTAACCGGAATCATATCCTTGGTCATATCAATACCTATTGATAAACATTTCGCATAAATATTTGGAAAGTGAGTAAGTATATCTGACTTTTTACGATGTCTGATATCAAGATAAACAAAATCTTCTCCGGATTTCTTCATTTCTGCATCAATAGCCCTAGCGACAATATCTCTGGGAGCCAAAGAACCCCTTTCGTCGTACTCATACATGAACTCATCACCGTCTTTTCTTTTCAAAACACCACCGAAACCTCTCACAGCTTCCGAAATCAAAAACGAAGGATATTCGCCTGGATTATATAATGCTGTCGGATGAAATTGCATGAATTCCATATTTCGGATCTTGGCTTTTGCTCTATAAGCCATAGCTACACCATCTCCGGTAGCGATAGTAGGATTTGTAGTTGAGCTGTAAATATGTCCGGCACCACCTGCAGCTAAAATAGTAATCTTAGATAAAATTTTCTCTATATGCCCTGTATTTGTATCTAAAGCATAAATTCCAAAGCACTGGATATTATCTGAATTCCTATTGACAAATTCCCCTAAGTGATGTTGAGTAATTAAATCTACAGCAAAATAATGCGTAAATATCTCAATATTAGCATTTTGATGTGCTTCATTTAATAAGGCTCTCTCTATTTCGTAACCTGTAACATCTTTATAATGTAATACTCTATGTTCGGAATGACCTCCCTCTTTCGCCAAATCATAAAAACCAGATTTATCTTTATCGAAATTAGTACCGTATTCAATAATTTCGTTAATTCTGTCTGGCCCTTCCTTTACGACTATCTCTACGGCACGTGGATTACACAAACCATCTCCGGCAATTAACGTATCTTTTATATGTTTTTCAAAAGAATCCCCAACTTTATCCACAACTACAGCAACCCCGCCCTGAGCATACTTAGTGTTGGATTCATCTTCATTTGACTTCGTAACAATAAGAACCTTACCATGTTTCGCAGCCTTAAGAGCAAAACTGAGTCCCGCTATGCCAGAACCTATCACCAAGTAATCCACATTTTTCATTACAAAAAATCTATAATTTCCAATTCCTTAAAAAGGTATGTTAATAACGGTTATAAAGATGTTAATTTTATGTAAGTAACAAATGAAAAAATCATGAAATTGTTAATTACTATCAAATTCAAGCCTACAAAATAAATTTGTTCAAGCCGTTTACTAACAAATCTCATACTTTATCAACGTTTCTAAAATAGGTATTAATAAACAGAATAATTAAAATGATTTTTTCTTGATTTTTACTTTTTTCTGAAAATCAATGATATATGTATTAATAAATGTTAGTAACTTGTGGAATATTCAAAAATAAGTTTATTTTCAAAAAATAAATTCCAAAAGATTTACACTTTACTAACATCCCAATAAACAATAAGATCTTTTTTATTTAAATTTTGTTTGTTATTGAAAAGTTGAAAACGGATAATTTTTAAAATTCCTACCTTTGGATTCGAAACGATGAATGCACTTGAAGAAATCAATTTAAAAGGGTTTGTAGATGAATACATAGACCCAACTTTAGATCTTTTTGATGAGATTGAAAAGTTAAAAAAAGTGAAGAATGCTGTTATTCTCGCTCATTACTATCAAGACCCTGATATTCAGGATATAGCAGATTATATAGGGGATAGCTTAGGCCTCTCTCAACAAGCTGCCAAAACAGATGCAGATATCATAGTTTTTGCTGGTGTTCATTTTATGGCAGAAACCGCTAAAATTCTTTCGCCTGACAAAAAGGTACTTTTACCAGATGTAAAAGCAGGTTGCTCATTATCGGACAGCTGTCCTCCGCATTTATTTAAAAAGTTTAAAGAGAAATACCCAGATCATATCGTAATTACTTACGTGAACTGTACAGCAGAGCTAAAAGCTTTAAGCGACATTGTATGTACTTCCAGTAATGCGGTGCAGATAGTGGAAAGCTTGCCAAAAGACCAAAAGATTATTTTTGGGCCGGATAGAAATTTAGGAGCTTATGTAATGAAGAAAACCGGTAGAGATATGGTTTTATGGAATGGAGCTTGTATGGTTCATGAGATATTTTCTCAGGAAAAAATAACCAGGCTGAAAGAACGTCATCCAAACGCCAAATTTATTGCACATCCGGAATGTGAAGATTCGATTTTGAAAATGGCAGATTACATTGGTTCCACTACCGGATTATTGAATTATACGATTAAAGATTCGGCAACAGAATATATTGTTGCTACTGAGACAGGGATTATTCATCAAATGGAGAAGGAAAATCCTGGAAAGACTTTTATTCCTGCTCCTCCAAATAATTCTTGTGCTTGTAACGATTGCCCTCATATGAAACGTAACACGCTGGAAAAGTTATACTTATGTTTAAAAAATGAGCTACCGGAAGTTGATGTTCCACGTGAAATAATAGAAAGAGCGAGATTGCCAATTGAAAGAATGTTGGATATTTCTGCAAAATTAGGATTGTAAGATGTTTGAAAATACGGGAAGAACAGAAATTGGTAATTTAGGAGAATTTGGTCTGATAGACCATTTAACTAAAAATATTCAACTAAATCATAGTACAACAATTAAAGGTGCAGGAGATGATGCTGCAGTAATAGATTTCAAAGGGAAGAAAACCTTGATTTCTACTGATATGCTTTTGGAAGGTGTACATTTTGATTTAGCATTTACACCCCTTAAACATTTAGGGTACAAAGCAATACAGGTTAATTTAAGTGATATCTATGCCATGAATGGTATGGCATCACACGTAACTGTTTCGCTTGGATTTTCGAGTAAATTTTCTGTAGAAGCTGTAGAAGAATTGTATTCCGGAATGTTATTGGCATGCAAAAAATACAATATTGATTTAATAGGCGGAGATACTTGTGCTTCCAAACAAGGGCTGGTTATTAGCGTAACCAGTATTGGTTATGCCGATGAAAAAGATATTGTTTACAGAAATGGTGCAGAAGAAGGAGATTTAATTTGTGTTTCCGGAGATTTGGGCGGAGCTTACATGGGCTTACAATTGTTAGAAAGAGAAAAGCAGGTTTTTTTAGCGAATCCGCAAATTCAACCGGATTTAGAAGGTAAAGATTACATTATAGAAAGACAATTGAAACCCGAAGCCAGAATTGATATTATAGATCTTCTGAAGAAGTTAAAGATAAAACCTACTGCTATGATTGATATTTCTGATGGCTTAGCTTCTGAAATTCTACATATTACTTCTCAGTCTGGTAAAGGTTGTAAAGTATATGAAGAGAAAATTCCTTTAGATCCGCAGACCGTGGAAATGGCTCGTGAATTTGGTTTAGATCCCACAGTTTGTGCTTTAAGTGGTGGCGAAGATTATGAATTGTTATTTACTATTAAACAAGCCGATTACGACAAGTTAAAACATGATGTAGACATTTCTGTAATTGGTCATATTACGGATTCTGGTGCTGGAAATTATCTGATTTCTAAATCTGGAAATGCACATGAACTGAAAGCACAAGGCTGGAATGCTTTTAAGAAGTAATAAAAATAAAATTCCAATAATTAGGATATAATTCATACTTATTGGAATTTTAGATTACTCTGTTTCAGGAATAAAACTTAAACTGCTTAAGTAATTGCTATCAAATATTTCGTTAGATATTTCAAGAAGATCACTATCAGTGACATTGTTTATCTTCTTAAAAAGATCTTCCAAAGAATCTATATAACCGAAATCTAATAAACTTTTAGCCATAGAAATTAAAACAGACATTCTGTTTTCCTCGCCTAAAGCTATTTGCCCGATAAACCTCTTCTTTGCTTGCTGAAGCTGTAAAATTCCCAGTTTATTATCTCTTAGCTTTTTCAGTTCTTTATGAACCAGTTTATTGGCTTTTGCAGCTTTTTCTTCATCTGTTCCAAAATAAATAGAGAAAATTCCAGTATCAGAAAAAGGAGTGTAATTGGATTCAATGGTATAGGCAATGCCATATTTTTCCCTTATTTCCATATTTAATCTGGAACTCATACAGTTGCCTCCCAAAAGATTATTCAATAAAGATAAGCCATATTTTTTGTCATCAAAAAAGGTATAAGCGTTTCCACCAATAATACAATGGCTTTGATTGATTGACTTTGATATGATAACATCTTCCTTTATCTTTTTTAAAGGTGTAATTCTATTTTTTGGGTTATTGTTTTCTGGAATGTCTCCTAAATATTTTTCTGCCAGTTTGAATACTTTAGAGTTTTTATAATTTCCACTTACAGCCAAAACAATATCATGAGTGTTGTAATTTGTTGCTATAAAATTGACGATATCTTGTCTGACAAATCTCTCTACAGAATCTTTATTTCCTAAAACATTCTCACCTAAGGTATTTCCTTTAAAGAGTAAAGCTTCAAAATCATCCGCAATGGCTTCTTCAGGCTGATCCTCGTAGCTTAAAATTTCGTCTATAATAACACTTTTCTCTTTCTTAATTTCGCTTTCCGGAAAAATGGAATGAAATGTAATATCACAAAGCAAATCTATAGTTCTTTCTAAATATTCGTTTAAGAAAGAACTATGGATACAAGTATATTCTTTTGTCGTGTATGCGTTTAAATCTGCACCAACAACTTCCAGTCTGTTTAAAATCTTACTGGTATTTCTTTTTTCGGTTCCCTTAAATAATAAATGTTCTATAAAATGGGCTAAACCAGGTTGGCCTTCTTTCTCGTCCCTTGAACCTGAATTTATTATTAAACAGCTGTGAGATATTGGAGAATTTCCGTATTTAAATAATATTCTGATACCGTTTTTTAAGGTATAAATTTCGTGATCCATTTCTATCGCAAAGATATTCAATTAAATAGTAT
>NZ_JBEBVH010000197.1:0-7774 GCF_040392825.1 Pseudopedobacter sp. | reverse complement strand
TTGATTATGTAGGCAACCCCCTGTTAGATGCTATTCATGAATTTAAAGCAAACCCGAATTTTAGAAATGAACATCAGCTCGAAGGAAAGAAAATAATAGCGCTCTTACCAGGAAGTCGGAAACAGGAATTAAACTATTTGTTACCAACAATGATTTCTGTAGCAGATAAATTTCCGGAATATCAATTTGTTATTGCAGGAGCACCAAATTTTTCAAGGGCAGATTATGAAGCCTATATGCAGGGGAAAAATATCCCTGTAGTTTTTGGGCAAACATATGATCTTTTAAGCAATGCTCATACTGCCATAGTAACATCGGGAACAGCAACATTGGAAACGGCACTTTTTAATGTACCCCAAATAGTAGTTTACAAAGGTAATGCTATAACCATTGGAATAGCAAAACTGTTAATTAAGATTGGTTTTATTTCTTTGGTAAACCTTGTTGTGAATAGAGAGATTGTAAAGGAGCTTATTCAGGGGAATTGTAATACCGAAAAGTTATCAGAAGAATTGGAGAGGATATTGTCTGGTAGCGGAAGGGAAAGAATGTTTGCCGATTATGAGGAATTAATGATAAAAATGGGAAAACCGGGAGCTTCAGAAAAAACTGCACAATTGATAATTAATTATTTGAGTTAATCAAAAAAATTATAATATTTGCGCCACGCAATGGGGAATTAGCTCATCTGGCTAGAGCGCTTGCCTGGCAGGCAAGAGGTGACCGGTTCGATCCCGGTATTCTCCACATCATTTAAAAGCTTCTCGATTTTCCGGGAAGCTTTTTCAGTTTATAACATTCAGTTTTATATTATTACAAGCAGATTTTTTATTTTAGTTAAGTGACGTATAATCAAACCCAGATAAAATATGGAATTAATAACAGTAAAAGTGTTTGATAATGCAATTGAAGCTCATATACTGAAATCAAGACTTGAAAGTGAAGGAATAGTTTGTTTTATTTTCGATGACAATATGGTTTCATTAAATCCATTATATAATGTTACTCTTGGGGGAATTAAATTGAAGGTTAGAGAAGTTGATGTTGAGCATGTAAATACTATTATAGACCAGATTGATAGTTTAAAATCCGTAGATGATAACGACCAAATTATCAAATGTCCAAATTGTGATTCTACAGATTTATATACTGGATATAAATCAATGAAAGGTACAAAAGGTATACTCTCTGCAATTGTTTCATTCCTGTTTATGGTATTTCCGATTTATTATAAAACCGTTTACAAATGTAAAGTATGTGGTGACGAGTTTAGGAGAGAATAAGATAGATCGACACTTTTTTATTTTCCTAAGCTAATATGCTATAATAGAATGTAAATATCAGATAATAAAAAAATAGGCTCTTCAGATACTTTTGTTTAATATATTTGGTATCCCAATTATTTAACTTATGTCAATTATCTCAGAATCTCAGAATTCATCTCTAGTGAACGAAACAGGAACAGCTTCGAAGACTAAATACTTAATACCGTTTATTTTAGTAACAACTTTGTTTTTCCTATGGGGAATGGCTCATAATCTGGATTCCATTCTTATTCCGCATTTAAAAAAAGCATGTCAGCTAAATAACCGCCAATCTACTTTGATAGACACTGCAGTTTTTATGGCTTATTTCCTAATGGCTTTGCCAGCAGGTATGATTTTGAAAAAATGGGGGTATAAAAACAGTTTGCTATTAGGTTTATTGATATTTTCTGCAGGTGCTTTCTTGTTTGTTCCTGCTGCAAATACAAGAGCTTATGAGTTATTTTTGGTAGCCTTGTTTATTATAGGCTGTGGTTTAACTTTATTGGAAACAGCTGCTAATCCGTATGCGGCGGTTTTGGGACCAAAAGAGACATCAACTTTCAGATTGAATCTGGCAGCATCTTTTAATGGTTTAGCTGCGATGGTAGCCCCTATTGTAGGTGCATTATTTATTCTTTCGGGGCAAGAGCATACGGCAGCGGAATTGGCTGCTATGTCAGAAGTAGATAGATTGGCTTATCTAAATTTTGAGGCTAGTTCAGTAAAGATGCCTTATATCATATTGGGCACATTTTTATTGGTAGTTGCTTTGTTATTCTATTTTATCAAATTCCCTGAGGTAAAAGTAGAAGACGATAGCCAGGGTGAGAAAAAAAGTTTGTGGGCCGCCTTAAAGCATAAACATTTAAGCTGGGCTGTAGTATCTCAGTTCTTTTATGTGGGAGCTCAGGTTTGTGTAACCAGTTTCTTTATCAGAATGGCACAACAAGGAGCAAATTTTGATGAAAAAACTGCAGGCTATTGGCTAGGTGTTTATGGATTGTTATTTATGGGAGGCAGATTTGTTGGAACTTTCCTGATGAGAATATTTAAACCAAATGTATTATTGGCCATTTTTGCTGTCTGCGCAGCTTTATTAAGTATAATTGCTATTACTGGTGAAGGTGTAATCGTGATTTACGCTTTAGGCGGATTAGGGTTCTTTATGTCTATTATGTTCCCTACAATTTTTGCTTTGGGTATTACAGATTTAGGTGAAGAAACTAAAGCCGGCTCGTCCTGGTTGATTATGTCTATCGTTGGTGGTGCAATTTTGCCTTATATTATGGGAACTGTGATTGATTTGAATCATGATAACATTCAAATAGGTTATGTTATTCCGTTTGTTTGTTATTTAATCATTCTGTATTTTGCTTTGATAGGATATAAAGTGAGAAATAAGATTGCGTAGTTTTATAATGCCAACGGCAACATCGTATAATCCTTAGAAAACTTCTTATAACATTTAAGCGTGTCAAAATATTAGCTTTGGGTTATTTTAGATTATTACCTTTTGTAAATGGGTGATAATCTAAGAATAACTTGAAACTATTAGAAAGATGCGTATCCTTAGCTATTTGTTAGTTCCGTTTTTATTGTCACTTTTTAGCATAAATCTTTCATTTGCTAAAGACGATAATAAAGTCAATATCATTGTAGAATCCAAAGAACCCAGAATACTTTTTGGTGCTGAAAAAATAATTGCTGCATTAAAAGGTGTTGGTATCGAAGCAAGTCTGGCTTCCAATAATAAAATCAGCGCTAAGCAAAAAAATATAGTGGTAGCAACACAAGCTACTTTATCTTCTACTATAAAAAAGCAGATTCAAATAGAAAAATATCCTACAGCAAAAGAGAGCTTTGCAATAGCTTCATTCGGTAAAAATAATAGCTTACTATTAGGAGCAGATGCTTCCGGGGCCTTATATGCATGCTTGGAATTCGCTGATAAGATAAAAGCAGCTAAACAAATTCCGGCATCTTTCAATTTATACGATGCTCCGGAAATGGTATTGAGAGGAACAGCAATTGGTATTCAAAAACCTGAATATTTGCCAGGCAGGGATGTTTATGAATATCCGTACACTCCGGAATCTTTTCCATGGTTTTATGATAAACAGCATTGGATAGATTATTTGGATATGTTGGTGGAGAACAGATACAATTCTTTGTATTTGTGGAACGGGCATCCATTTTCGTCATTGGTAAAACTGAAAGATTATCCTTATGCTTTAGAAGTTGATGAAGCTACATTCAGGAAAAATGAAGAAGTTTTTAAATTTCTGACTGCGGAAGCGGACAAACGTGGAATCTGGGTTATCCAGATGTTCTACAATATCCTGATCCCTAAACCTTTTGCAGAAAAGCATGGCTTGAAGACTCAGGATAGAAACCGTCCAATAATTCCTTTAATAGCTGATTATACCCAAAAATCTATCGCTGCTTTTGTAGAAAAATATCCAAATGTAGGATTATTGATTACGTTGGGTGAAGCGATGGAAGGAGTTGGGCAGGATGATATTGATTGGTTTACAAAAACCATTATTCCCGGGGTGAAAAATGGTTTAAAAGCTTTGGGAACCCAAACCGAACCGCCAATTGTATTAAGAGCTCATGACACCGACGCACCTGCAGTAATGAAAGTCGCTTTACCATTATACAAGAACTTGTATACCATGGCTAAATTTAATGGTGAGGCTTTAACGGTTCCTGAACCCAGAGGTAAATGGGCAGATTTGCATCGTACCTTGAGCAGAATTGGAACAGTACATATAGAAAATGTACACATCATGGCTAATCTGGAACCATTCAGATACAGCTCTCCGGACTTTATACAAAGATCTGTTAAAGGAATGCACCATGTTTTGGAAGCAAATGGTCTGCATCTGTATCCGCAAGCATCTTACTGGGACTGGCCCTATACTGCAGATAAAGCCCCTAAACGTTTGATGCAGATAGACAGAGATTGGATGTGGTACAAGGCCTGGGCAAGATATGCCTGGAAAGCAGATAGGAACTCTGCAGAGGATTTTAACTTCTGGTCTCAGGAGCTTTCGGATAAATTTGGAACAAATGCAGATGCTAATAAATATTTTGTAGAAGCTTATGATCAGGCGGGAGAAATCTCACCGAAGATTTTGAGAAGATTCGGCATTACTGATGGAAATCGCCAGACTTCGACTTTAGGAATGTTGATGACCCAATTTATCAATCCGTTCCGTTATGGCTTGTTTACTTTGATGTATGAATCAGAAGCGCCCGAAGGGGAGATGATTATCGATTATGCTGAGAAGGAATGGAAAGGTGAGAAACATGTGGGTGAAACTCCAATGCAAATCGCAGAGGAAATTGTTGCACATGGAAAAAAGGCCGTTGCAGCAATTGAAAAGGTAGCGCCTTATGTAACCAAAAATCAGGAAGAATTTAATCGTATTAAAAACGATATGTATATCCATTTGGCAATGGCTCAGCATTATTCTGATAAGGTGAAAGCAGCTATCCAGGTATTGAGATTTAAATATTCGAATGATGTTGCTGATCTGGAAAAAGCCTTGCCTCTGTTGGAAAGCAGCGTAGCACATTATAAAAATCTGACTTCTTTGACTGAGCATACTTATTTGTATGCAAACAGTATGCAGACCAAACAGCGGAAAATTCCGATGAGGGGAGTAGATAAAACATTTATCCACTGGAAAGAGGTCTTACCTGTATTTAACGTGGAATTAGCTAACTTTAAGCATAATATTGATTCTTTGAAAAATACAAAAAATACAAAGGCGGCTACAGTCAAAGCTTATGACAATGCCAATGTAAAATTGTTGGGTAACTATCAAACTTATATCGTACAACAGAATGCAAAGCCGTTTTCAGATAAGGACGAAAAAATAGAAGCGCTGGCTCCAGAATTAAAAGGTTTAAAAGGAATTGCTTTAAATACGTCAGAACAGCAAAAAAATGGGACTAAACTGGAGTTCAGCAATACAAAACCAGTAACTGTTTTAGTCGGATTTTTTACAGAAAAATCACTGGCATATTCTCCTGCACCTGTTTTAGAGATCGATGCCAGTGCAAATAACTATGGACAGGCAGAAAGCAAAATTTCCAAGGCAGTAATTCTGAAAGGGATGCCAAATGTTAATGTACATGCTTATACTTTTCCGGCTGGGAAAAATACCTTAACACTAGCAAAAGGGAAGGCTTTGGTTTTAGGTTTTGTTGATGGAAATCAGAATATTAAAATCTACGATGCAGCGTTAGATGGTAGTAGTAAGGATATTGATTGGCTGTTTGGAGAGTATGAGCCAACAGATGTTAAATTGTAGGAAGATTGAGGTCGGAGGTCCGAAGTCGGTAGAAGTATTAAGTAGTTAGTATCAGGTATAAAGATTTTAAAGATAAGGAAAAGAACGTTTTGGACAGTCGATAGCTTCGGACACCGGTCTTCTGACTTATTAAACATTAAAAAAATGGGTTTATCAAAATATATTTTAGCTTGTACGCTGTGTGTTTCTCAGCTGTCCGTATTTGCACAAAGCGATTTACTGGATAAAAAACTAAGAAACTATGTGAAGGAATTCAATGCCAATGATAACGAAGCAGTTATCAATAAAATATCCAATGCACAATCGGCAGACTGGATGGCGGCAAATGTTCCTTTGCTGGACTGTCCTGATAAAGAAATTGAGGAGAAATACTATTTCCGTTGGTGGTCTTATCGGAAGCATATTAAGGACACTCCGGAAGGCACTATTGTCACCGAATTTATAGAACCTGTAAAACATGCGGCGAAATACAATGCTATCAGCTGTGCGTTGGGACATCACCTATATGAAGGTCGTTGGATTAAAAACAACGATTTCTTAAAGGAATATGTGAACTTCTGGTTATACAAAGCCGATGTCGGAGAAAAAAAGCCAAGATTTCATCAGTTTTCGAGCTGGCTGGACGATGCACTTTTGGCTTATTACAAAGTAAATCCGGATAAGGAATATATTAAAAGCATTATTGCAGATCTGGACAAAGATTTCCAAAAGTGGGAGCAAGATAGAAAACTGGCCAATGGTCTATTTTGGCAACATGATGTGAAGGATGGAATGGAGGAATCTGTTTCAGGCTCTCGGGTTGACAAAAATATGCGTCCAACTATTAACGCCTATATGTATGCCAATGCTGTTGCTTTAAGTACGTTTGCTGATATTTTAGGCGATCAGGCTTTGAAAGCCAAATATCAGGCTAAAGCAGAAGAGATCAGAAAGCTGACTATTAACGAGCTTTGGGATAAGGACGAGCAGTTCTTTAAAACAAAGTTAGCAAAGACAAATCAGTTACATGAAGCCAGAGAGGCTATAGGTTTTGTACCCTGGTATTTCAATTTACCTTTAGATCAAAAAGAATATGCACAAGCCTGGAATCAGCTTTTGGACACTGCTGGTTTTAAAGCAAAATGGGGATTGACCACCGCAGAACGAAGAGAGCCAACTTTTAGAACAAGAGGATCTGGTCATGGTTGTGAGTGGGATGGTGCAATCTGGCCCTTTGCTACAACACAAACTTTAAGGGGTCTGGCGAATTTGTTAACAAATTACAAGCACCATGCGAAGGTAGATAAGAATGTATTTTATAATGAATTGCATAAATATGCATGGTCTCAACAAATGTATGGTAAACCATATATAGGCGAATATCAGGATGAAAGTAACGGTGAGTGGTTAAAAGGCGATCACCCTCGTAGTAAATTTTACAATCATTCGGCATTTATGGATCATGTGATTCAGGATTTAATAGGATTCAAACCGCGTTTAGATGCTGCTTTTGATATTGATCCGCTTATTCCGGACGGTAAATGGGATTATTTCTGTTTAGATAATCTGACTTATCAGGGTAAACAGGTTAAAATCCTTTGGGATAAGACGGGTAAGCATTATCAACAGGGAAAGGGCTTTAAGGTGTTTGTGGACGGTAAGTTGGTAGCGAAAAAGTCCTCTATTAAACCGTTGAGGGTGAAATTGTAGTTAGTTCCCCGAAGGGGTGCCTTCGGCAAGTTAGTTAGTTAGTTAGTTAGTTAGTTAGTTAGTTAGTTAGTTGTCATCCCGAGCGCAGTCGAGGGATCTGTTACATCAATAGTTTACAAACTGCTCCACTTTTTTCAATTAGCCGAAATAGCGGGAGTTTTTTAAAATATAATATCGAATATAAAATCTAACCTTAATCTTATGAAGGTATCTAAACTTAAGTCTCTTTTATTACTGATCGCGCTCTTTTTTAGCACAAGTACTTTTGCGCAGCAATATTTTAACGTTACTAAATACGGAGCCAAAAATGACAGTACCAGGCTGGCAACAGACGCTATAAAAAAAGCCATTGATGCTGCGGTGAAAGTTGGTGGCGGAACGGTTTATTTTCCTGCTGGAAAGTATCTGACTGGTCCTATACATTTAAAAAGCAATATCACTATTTTTATAGATGCT
>NZ_JBEBVH010000196.1:0-7855 GCF_040392825.1 Pseudopedobacter sp. | reverse complement strand
ATGATATTAGTGATTATGGTTATAGGCTAGGAAGAGCATGGGGAATAGGTGGTAAAGAAAAAAATACTGGTGTTCTTATTCTTGCCGCAATTGAAGACAGAAAAGTAACCATCCAAACCGGATACGGAATGGAAGGTATGCTGCCAGATATTATTACTAAAAGAATTATAGAAAATGAGATTAAGCCTAATTTCAGATCTGGTAATTATTACGAAGGCTTAGATGCAGCAACTTCCGCTATTATAAGTTATAATAAAGGAGAATACAAAGGAAATGGACCGAAAAAAGAAAAACAGGGTATTCCTATCGGTTTAATTGTACTGATTGCAATTATCATTATCAGTCTCATTGGACGTGGTGGCAAAGGTGGTGGTAATAGAAGAAATGTCATAGGCGGACGTGGTGGGGCAGATATCTTCTGGTGGTCTATACTAAATGGACTCGGAAATGACAGGGGAAACAGAGGTGGTGGATTTGGCGGCGGCTTCGGAGGAGGTTCTGGTGGTGGTTTCGGTGGATTTGGCGGGGGAAGCTTCGGAGGCGGCGGGAGTAGCGGAAGTTGGTAAAAACAATTTTAGAATTACGATTTTGTCGGTCGTTGGTAACATCTCACACTCAAATCAAAACAGGAATGACAACAATAAAAAAATGGACTAAATTAACTTCACGATATATTAGTAAATCTCCATGGGCAACATTAAGGGTAGATGCCTGTGAACTTCCCAATGGAAAAATAACCAATGATTATTACATTTTAGAATACCCAAATTGGGCAAATGCAGTGGCTATCACCGAAAGTAATGAAATAATACTGATTAAACAATATCGTCATGGGGCAGATATTATCTCTCTGGAAATACCGGGCGGTGTGATAGATGGAGATGAAGATCCAAAGGATGGGATAAAAAGAGAATTACTTGAAGAAACGGGATATTTATTTGAAGATATCGAACTGATATCTACGATTTATCCGAATCCGGCCACATCAAATAATATTACTTATGGTTTTTTGGCAAAAGGTGGAAAGAAAACTCAGGAACAAGCTTTAGATGAACATGAAGATATTGAAGTTAGCTTACATTCAATAGAAGATGTCAAACAATTGCTATTAGACAATAAATTCCCACAGGCATTACATACAACCGCATTAATGTATGCATTTTTAAAAATGGGAGTTTTGAAATAATTAAAAACGTAATACAAAAAAAGAAACCCGATCAAAATTGATCGGGTTTCTTTTTATAAAGTCTTGAATTCAGACCTAGCTTAATTCATTTTCAGCTTCTTCTGAATATCCTGAACATAAGCTTTAAATTTCTTATCTGTATCAATTAAATCTTCTACAGTCTGGCAAGCATAAATAACTGTTGAATGGTCTCTTCCACCAAAGAAAGCTCCAATAGATTTTAATGAAGTTTTAGTATGGCTTTTTGCAAGATACATAGAGATTTGACGAGCCTGTACAATTTCCCTTTTTCTGGTTTTTGATTTCACCATTTCTACAGGAACTTCGAAATATTCACATACCAATTTCTGAATATATTCCATAGAAATTTCTTTATTAGAATTTTTAATAAAATTCTTCAGCATCTGTTTTGCCAGAGCCAAATCAACCTCTTTTTTGTTCAGAGTAGATTGCGCTAATAAAGAAACCATTGCCCCTTCAAGTTCACGTACGTTATTGTCTATGTTATGAGCAACATATTCGATAACATCTTCTGGAAGCTCTATACCATCCTGATACATTTTCTTTTTAAGGATAGCCATACGGGTTTCTATATCCGGAACAGTAAGATCTGCAGATAAACCCCATTTAAATCTGGATAGCAATCTTTCCTCTAGACCAGCCAGGTCTTTTGGAGCTTTATCCGATGTTAAAATCAATTGCTTACCTGATTGATGTAAATGATTAAAAATATGGAAGAAAATATCCTGAGTTTTATCTTTTCCAGCAAAGTTATGTACATCATCCATAATGATTACATCCATTGCCTGGTAAAAGTTCACAAAGTCGTTAATTGTATTGTTTTTTAACGAGTCTACAAACTGCTGACAGAATTTTTCACATGAAACACATATCACCAGTTTATCTGGCATGTTTGCTTTAATCTCATTACCTATAGCCTGAGCCAAGTGAGTTTTTCCTAATCCTACACCTCCATAAATCATTAAAGGGTTAAAAGAAGTACCTCCTGGTTTAGCAGCTACTGCATAACCCGCTGACCTGGCTAGACGATTACAATCTCCTTCAATAAAGTTTTCGAATGTGTAATTAGGATTTAATTGCGGATCTACCTGAAGTTTCTTGAGTCCGGGAATTACAAAAGGATTTTTGATATCCTTATTTAATGCAACCGGCATAGGCATAGACTGGTTCTTCCCTTCTGCTCCGTTTCCACTTGAAGGCATATTGGTGGTATAAGGTTTCTGCGCAGACGATTTCTCTACAACAATATTATACTCTAACCTCCCTGCATCTCCCAATTGGTTTTTGATTGTTTTTCTAAGTAGACCTACGTAGTGCTCTTCTAACCACTCGTAAAAAAACAAACTCGGCACCTGTATAGTTAAAACACTCCCCTCAAGCTTAAGTGGTGATATAGGTTCGAACCATGTTTTGAAACTTTGGGTCGGTATATTATCCTTAATGATTTGAAGACAGCTATTCCAAACGCTGGCACAAGTTTTTTCCATATTTTCTCTAATAATCTGATTTTAAATGCGATGGAAATTGACGGGGGTGTCTATTTCCGTGATTCGAATATTCGAAAAAAAATCGGCATAAAAAACTATATTTTAAAATTGTTTTCAACTACCTCAATAGCAGAAGAATAAACCATTTTTTTGTGATTATTTTTAGAAAAAACGAAGTCTAGCCTGCCTAAATTTATTCCGGCGAATCCAACCTGATTTACCAGTACTTCCTGACCGGAAAGATTACGGATACTGTCAGGCTTTCTTAAGAATGTATGTGTATGTCCTCCGATGATTAGATCTGTATAACGGGTATTCTTTGCCAATTCAACATCACATATTTTATTGCCCTCTTTATATCTGTACCCTAAGTGTGAGAGGCATACAACCATATGGCATTTTTGGTCCAGCTTTAAAAAACGTTCCATCTCTAAAGCCTTTTTCAGGGCATCCAAATATTTAGAGTTCCCGTATTCTTTTTTATTTACCAATCCTTCAAAGTCTATTCCTAATCCGTAAACCCCAATCTTTACATTACCTTTCTTAAAGATTTTATAAGGAATGGTCTTATTATGGAGATCTGTATCGGTAAAATCGTAGTTTGAATTAATTACAGAGAAGTTAGCATGTGTGAGCTGTTTAGCAAAACCTTCTACTCCATTATCAAAATCATGGTTTCCCATAATCCCCGCGTCGTACCCCATCATACTCATCATTTTAATTTCTAGTTCTCCACCCCAGAAATTGAAGTATGGAGTGCCCTGAAAAATATCTCCTGCATCAAAAAGCAGTACATTTTTTTCTTCGCTCCTGATTTTATTGATTAAAGCTGCTCTTGGAGCCACTCCACCCAAACCCTGATTTCTGCCACCATCCATAGGGAACGGGTCGATACGGCTATGAACATCATTAGTATGTAGAATGGTGATCTTAATGAAATCATCTTTGGCAAAAAGATTTTCTGATTTCAGACCTAAAGCCAGTAATGCTGCACTAGCCGCAGCTCCTTTTATAAAACCTCGCCTATTTAATACTGATTCTTCCATCTAATACAGGATTTAAAGTCTTACCTGATCTCTTCACTTTGTCAACATAATTCAACAGCGCATCTCTGAGGAGAAAACTATAGTCTTTTCTTTCTATACCTTTACCAAAAATTTCGCCTCCATCCCCTCCATTCGCCATATAATCTGATGTTAATACGATATAGTCCTTATTAACATCTATCGGTTTTCCATTTATGGTAATATCTGCTGCTTTTTTTGTAGCCTTATCTATTTTAAATCTTGCTCCCGAAATGGCGTCCCCACCAGATCTTGCTAAAAAATCAAAAAAAGCCTGCATATCACTTCCTCTGAATTTTACGGTGACGATAGCATTTTCAAATGGCATTAGCTCAAATATTTTAGAGCGCGGAACGTTTCCTTTCGGAAGAGCGGCTCGCAAGCCCCCATAGTTTGAAAAGACCATATCAAAAAGTATTCCCCTGTCTCTGGCGGCATCCGCAATAGCATCTCCGAAAAAATTATTTAATAATCCTTCCGGCTTATCTTTGGTGATTTCGACTTCGGAATAAACCACAATATCATTCATTATAGAATCCAATTTTTGTTTATATGGACTATAATATTTAAGGATATTTGAATCTACAGGTAAAGATTTATTGATTTCGTATTGCTTAGGCTGCGATTGTGACAAGTGATATTTTGGACTACAGGCTTGTACAAACAACATTGCACTACCAACCAATAAATACCGCCAGCCAAATTGCATTTTCATTTTTGAAGGTTTACTTTTTAAATCTACAATTCCTGATATTGGCTTTTTACGACCATCATGGCTAAATCATAGGGGCTTTGTTCCAATGTTTCTAATTTTGCAAACACTATTTTGCTTAATTCAACAGCAGAGGAGCCATCTGGCAATTCATTGATTGAAGTATTAATTAATGTAACTGTATCGTCTTTAACCCGCTTTACAATTGACCATGCTTCAGATGATAAGTAAAGCTGCTGTGTAACATTATGCTGATATTCTGCCCTGATATCTTCTAATACCAGAATCTGCATTTGCTTTGCCGTCATTCCGGGAGTATGTAATCTCAACAACAAATTTGAAGGATTAATTCGCTCTATAAACAAAGTCATTCTTTCCAATGCCTGCAATCTTAAAGGCAACAGTTCTTTGTTTAGTATAACTTTGTAATTACGAACCTGAATGTTTTGATATCTGTCAAAATATCCTCTAAACACAAAATAAATCAAGAAAATAAGGATGGCACCAGCAATAACCAGTTTTAAAACATCTGTAAGTAAAGAAACAATATCCATATTGTAAGACAACAGTAAAAATGAGTTGTTTAAGAAAACAAACTTCTGCATTTTAACTTATATTTGTGGTAAAATTTTGAAAGAATTATGAGTACAGGATCAATAACAGCTATAGCTCCTATCACATTAACCGAAGGTGCAAAAAAAGAAGTTAGGAAATTGATATCTCAACAAGAGTTGGGTCCTGATTTTGGTTTACGTGTTGGTGTAGAGGGAGGCGGATGTTCCGGAATGAACTATGTTCTAGGATTCGATCAAATTAAAGATGGAGACACAGAATACAATATAGACGGAATCAGAGTGTTCATGCATAAAGCCCATGGACTTTATTTAGCAGGAATGGAAGTAGATTTCCAGCAAGGTTTAAATGCTCGTGGATTTGTTTTTAATAATCCAAATGCAACAAGTACGTGTGGTTGCGGCACCAGTTTCTCTGTTTAACACTACATTTTATTATTAAAACATTTAAGCTGTTTCGAAAGGAACAGCTTTTTTTATTGTTTTTTGATAACGCTCCACATTGATATAACAAATGCAATAACCTGTTTACCTTTATTTATCTGTAACAAAAAGTATCTATCTTAGTCTATAAGACAACTTATCAGAATATCAGATGACCGTTCAGGAAAACATCAAAATTGCAATACAGTCAATTAGAGGGAATAAATTGAGAACTTTTCTCACCGCCTTGATTATTGCTATTGGACTGATGGCCTTAGTGGGTATTCTTACTTCTATAGATGCTATCAAAGGTTCTTTAAACAGTACATTCTCTAACATGGGAGCCAACTCATTCACTATCAGAAACAGAGGAACCGGTATCCGTATTGGCGAAGGAGGGGTAAAACCAAAAGTATGGCCAGTTATTACTTTCAGGGAAGCTATGGCATTTAAAAACAGATTTGACATGGCTTCGGCGGTGGTTTCTGTAAATACTTTCGCTTCCAGAGCGTCTACTATTAAATATGGAGAGAAAAAAACAAATCCCAACATTAATGTACTCGGAGCAGATGACGCCTATCTTTTTACCGGAGGCTATAAATTGGAGCAGGGACGAAATTTTTCTGCCGACGACATGGAATCAGGTACAAATGTGACTATCATTGGTCAGGAAATAAAAAACAATCTTTTTCCGAACGAAAATGCTTTAGATAAAATTATTACTATCGGAAATGATAAATTCAGAATTATTGGAGTTTTTGAAAAAAAGGGATCCAGCTCTGGTTTTGGAGGCGATAGAATTTGCGTAATTCCCGTAATCAAAGCCCGACAAATAAGCAATAGTTCCAATCCTACATATACCATCTCGGTAATGCTGACGAATTCTGCACAGATGGAATATGCTATTGGAGAAGCGACTGCTTTATTCAGAAATATCAGGAAACTGGAAATAGCGAAGCCTAGTAACTTTGAGATAACCAAAAGTGATTCTTTAGCTCAAACCCTGATCGAGAATTTAAGAATGGTTCAGTATGCCGGTATTGCTATAGGCTTTATTACATTAACTGGTGCCGCTATTGCATTAATGAATATTATGTTGGTATCTGTTACCGAAAGAACTCGGGAAATTGGTGTAAGAAAAGCAATAGGTGCAACACCAGAAGTCATTAGAAAACAGTTTTTATATGAAGCCATTATGATTTGTCTTCTGGGAGGCTTCTGCGGGATTTTCATGGGAATTCTTATTGGAAATCTGCTGGCTATTGCCATGGGTGCTTCTTTCTTAATGCCATGGGCCTGGATATTCTTAGGCTTAACCGCTTGTATAGTTACAGGTTTATTATCGGGCTTTATTCCTGCATCTAAAGCCGCGAAATTAGATCCGGTTGAAGCCTTGAGATATGAATAAGCTATAGAGTTGAATTTAAAGTAACAGATTTTAACAATTCTTCTGTTGACTTTAATGACAAGCTTTCTTCTAAAGTCTGAATATGTTTTAAATGATGTGCATCTGAACCCATGAAATCAATTATTCCCATAGAAACCAATTTACTAGCTGCTTTTTGAACGCCTTTTCCATAATATCCAGTTAACGAAATAGTATTTAATTGCAGATAACAACCCCAACTTTTTATTTCTTCGTAACGTTCTGTTGACTGATGAAAGTATCCATAACGTTCCGGATGAGCCAGAATTGGTGCATAACCTTTATCTCTGATTTTTTGAATAGTTTCTTCTAGATTGTTGGGTTCATTAACATAAGAAAGTTCGAATAACAGGTAATTAGAAAATGTAAGTACATTATTTTGTTGCAGGTTCTGTTCAAAAAACTCATCTAAATAATATTCGGCAGCAGCAGCAACTTCTATATTTATATTTCTGCGACTGAGTTCATCCTTGACTAAATCTAATGCTTTGTGTATTGTTTTAGGAGAGTTCCTGTAATAATCTCCCATAATGTGAGGTGTGGCTATTAATTTACGGTATCCCAGAGATTTGAATTTCTCTACCAGTATAATCGATTCTTCAATGTTTTTTGCTCCATCATCAATACCGGGAAGAATATGCGAGTGCATATCCGTCCCAATATCTTTGAAATTATATAGTAACGCTTTCTTTTTAAAAAAGCTTAACATTAACGGTCTGTATATTGCCCTTCGTAATAATGTTGATAATTACCCGAAGTAACATTGTTTAACCATTCTTCATTTTCGAGATACCAATCTACCGTCTTTTCCAAACCTTCCTCAAATTGTAAACTTGGTTCCCATCCTAAATCAGTTTTTAATTTAGTAGCGTCTATGGCATAGCGCAAATCATGTCCTGCTCTATCAGTTACATAAGTAATGAGTTTTTCTGATTCGCCTTCCGCTCTTTTTAACTTCCTGTCC
>NZ_JBEBVH010000195.1:0-7870 GCF_040392825.1 Pseudopedobacter sp. | reverse complement strand
TTTACTGCATACTCCTGCGTTCTTGAACTTGCTACAACTCTATCTTTTCTATTCGCAAATGTGTAAATCCCAGGATATCTTAATCGGTCTGCACTTAATGAAATCATTTTATAAGAGTTAAGCATAGCCGATCCCCCTAATGAATAATTTGCTTCAATGTCTTTTGTGATTTGTTGTTTATATCGTAATAAGAAGTCAGTATTTGTTTCCTTCATATCGATATCTTGTGTACGGAACATACCTTCTGGAAATCTCGCTGTATCTTTTGGCTTTTTCTGAGAACGAGATTCACCAGACCAATCTATTGAGCTCCTCACCATCAGATTCAAATTCTTAGTAAATTCATAATTTGCACTAATTGTCCCTATCAATTGATTTCTATTGGAACCATTCAGCATCTCATACACAGACAAATAAATATTGTCCAAGCCACTACTAAACATTCTAATCTGTTCCAGGCCTTCTTTACCCGGCATCCACCACTGTTTATACCAATCAATATCTGCATTAGGAACTAATGCTATTATATTGTACATAACAGTTTGATTATTATATCCTGTAGAAGGTAAATTATCCGCAAACTTATTGTTATAACTAATTTTTGTAGAAATATCTAGTTTGTCATTTACTTTTTGCGTGACATTTAACGCAATAGTATTCCTCTTATAACCAGTATTTGGAACTATCCACTCGTTTTTTAAGTTCGTAAAATTTAAACGAGCAGTAGTTTTTGCGTTACCTCCACTTACAGAAACACTATTGGTATAGGTTTGCGAAACTTCAAAGAAATCCTTTCTGTTATTTTTATAGGGTACCCATGGCGTTCTTTCAGTACCTCTATATAACAGGTTCGGATCCCATTGATAATATTCCTGACCATCAAATTTCGGTCCCCAGGCAGCTCCGGTATTTTTTGTATTTGCCCCATCTTCGGTTGCTCCGTAGGAATAATATCTATCTGAGCCTATAGCTCCCTGACCATATTCATACTGAAAATCAGGCCATCTGTTTATTGTGCCAAAAGTGGAGTTAGAATTAAAGGATACTCCTAATCCTTTTTGACTTGGCTTCCCTGATTTTGTAGTAATGATAATAGCCCCGTTAGATCCTCTGGAACCGTATAATGCCGCCGCACCCGGCCCTTTAAGTACACTCACACTCTCGATATCTTCGGGATTAAGATCACTAATACCATTACCATGATCAATTGGGTTCTCACTTCCTAAATAAGATCCATTTGGTTCGGAGATTTTGGAACTAACCACAACTCCATCCACAACAATCAATGCAGCATTATCTCCGCTCAATGAACTCTCTCCTCTAAGTATAATCTTATTGGAACCTGCAGGTCCGCCACCAGATTTAACCATATTTAAACCGGCTACTTTTCCACTTAAGGCATCTGTCCAGTTATTGGACACTGCATCCATCAAGTCTTCACCTTTTACTTGCGTAACTGCATAACCCAAAGATTTTTCTTCTCTCTGGATACCCAATGCAGTAACAACAACTTCACTTAGTGCTTTTACATCATCATTTAATGTTACATTGATAGTGGTTTGCTGACCAACTGTAATTTCTTTTGGTTGAAATCCAATGAAACTGTAAACCAATACTGCTTTTGGGTCAGTAACCTTAATGGAATATTCACCATTTACATTAGTAACTTCCATCACGTTGGTATTCTTCAACTTGACAGCTACACCGGGTAAAGGTTCATTATTTTTATCAACAACTTTACCTTTTATTACAATAGTCTTTTTAGGTTGTTGAGCTGGTTCTTTCTTTACTATTACTACGGTATTTCCGTTTATAGTATAACCTAAGGCCTGGTTTTCCAAAGATTTATCCAATACTTCTCTTAAAGAAGCATCTTTTAGACTTAGGGAAACACTATTTGCCCCTTCCAGCATATTAGAGTTGTAAATGAAATTGTAGCCAGTCTTAGCTTCAAGTTCCTTTAATATACTCTTTAAAGAAGCATTTTGTTTAGTCATGCTCAATTTCTGAGCATAACCCGCTGCACCTGCCGCCTGTAAAAATACAGTTAACAGCAACACAAAACTGAGTTTCATTTTAAGAAAAAATTTAATAGGTATGCAATTTGCCTTGCATAAAGCTGTGTATTTTTTATACATTTGAATGATTTTGTAATGTTTAACCTGGTTCCCTTCAAAAAAATCAGTTAGTAGTTACAATTTTCTTAATCGGGAGAGGGTCCAGCTCTCTCGGTTTTTTGTAACTGTATGTTGTGAACGTAGAAAATTACTGCATTACAGTTACCCTCCTTTCATGCATTTTAAATTTTACTGTTCCTGTTAATTCTAAACTTTTTAATAGCTCGGAGAGTGTACTGTTTTTAGAGAACTTTCCTCCGAAAGTCTTACCTTCTAAATTATCCTCATATGCTATTTCAACATTATACCATCTACTTATTCTTCGCATTAAACTCTCGATAGACTCATCTCTAAATAAAAAATATCCATTTCTCCAGGCCATTGTTTGCTCTATATCGGCATCTTGGGTTGTAAAGCCGCTTTTACCATTATATGCAACAGCTTCCTGCCCTGGTGTCAATATGGCTTCTTTGTTTCCTCTATTGATTTTAACAGAACCTTCCAGTAAGGTTGTTTTTATTTGTGATTCATCTGCAAATGATGAAATATTGAAGTGTGTTCCCAGAACCCGAATCTCCATATCTTTCGCCTTCACGTAAAAAGGTTTTGTTTTATCTTTGGCAACTTCAAAATAACCTTCTCCTATTAACTCTACTCTTCTTTCCTTACCGGAAAACGTAACCGGAAAACGTAAAGACGACATCGAATTTAACCAAACTTTAGTTCCATCTGGTAAAATTAGCTGGTACTCCCCACCTTTTGGAGTAGATATTATATTATAAACAATTTCATTGTTAGTCTTCTTAGAAGATAGAGATGAAAGGTCATAAATGATTTGGCCTTCCTTGGTTTTCTTTATAATGCTGCCATATTGTTCTGCCACGTTACCATTTGCCAGGCTGTCCAATACGATATGAGAACCATCTGCTAAAGTCAATACAGCCTTGTTACCTCCAGGGTAAATTTCTGCCGGCTCTACTTTAGCCAGAGACTTTTCTCCTGAACCGGTATCTACTGAGGATAGTCTAAATTTTAAAACGGCCATTACAGATAACACTATAAAAGCTACGGCTGCAGCGTATTTGGTTATTAGCCAATAAGAAGGCTTATATCTATCAACTTGTTCTTTCCGCTCAATAATATTCTGCCAGGCCTGCTCTTTATTATTTTTTCCAAAGAAATATTCTGCTTCAATTTTTAGTTTCTGCTCATCAACCAGTTTGTCCAATAAAGCTTTATTTCCTACGTCACTGTTCAACCAATTCTCTAATTGCTGTCTTTCATCCACACTCAGCTCTTCCCTGATGTGTTTGACAACAAGTTCACTTATCTTAAATATTCTGTCGAATTCTTCGAAGTTCTGCATATATAGCTATAAGACACTCAAGATTTCTAAGTGGATAATAAAAATTAAAAAAAATTCACTTTTCCCGTTGGCCTATATTGTACACACTAATATGTTTTCAAAAACAAGCAAAGCGACCAAACAACAATAAATATTAAAAACACTAATAATCAATAAGTTAAATCCAAAACAACACTTTCATTTATTCTTTATACTGAGACTTTGGAATAGTAATTGGATGCTGATCTCTATAAAAATTAACAAAACAAAAACACTATGAAAAATTTAATGAAGTTATTTGTCTTGACTTTTTTTGCCACCACGGTATTGGTTTCATGTAGTAAAGACGATGATCCGGCAGATAACGATTTATTTGTTGGAACTTACAGAGGGAGTATCTCTTATACCAATGGTGATGAAAGCCATAGTAATGCGAATGGTAATGTAAGAGTAGTTAAAGCTGGAAATAACTACAACTTTATTTTCTCTGACGGAATCCCTGATTTAAATGGAGTTGAATTTAGAAAAGAGGGTGACAACACTGTAATTTCTATTGGCGACGACGAATCTAAATATATCAGGATTACGGCAAGCTCGTTAACCATTCTTTATGTTAAAGATGGCGGAGCAAGATGGACAGCAGATTGTACACGTTAGTTTATTCTAAATCTCTAAAGGCAGTAAGTTACTTGCTGCCTTATTTTATAATTTTTATCCTTCCTTTATCTTTGTCCATTTATATTAAATTCATGCTATTTTTAACAATACAGTGGTGAGATTAGAAACTATAATTGCAGTAAAAGACATTCCTGAAAGCTCCAAATTCTATCAGACTTTATTAGGTTTAACCAGTAAACATGGTGGAGATACTTTCGAAATATTAGCTGATAGCAATAACATTACTGTACTTTGTTTACATAAATGGGGAGAACATGAACACCCGACAATGCTAAATGTAAATTTACCTGCAGGTAATGGTCTCATTTTATTTTTCAGGGTACCTGACTTAAATCGGATATGGGAAAATGCCATAAATGCCCATTATAAAATTGAAAAAGAACCACATTATAATCCTAACTCCCTCAAAAACCAATTTATCTTACGGGATATAGATGATTACTATTTAATCATTTCCGAATAATATAGAATTCTTATTTTTATAGTTCATACTGGCATACCTCTGCAAACCTAAAACACTTGCAAGGTGTTTTATTCTAAGCATTGATTAATGAATTGAATGGAAATTATTATCATTATAGGTTTAATATTATTGAATGGCATATTTTCTATGTCGGAAATGTCATTAGTTTCTTCCCGAAGGTTTAAGCTGGAAAGTGAAAAAGAAAGGGGAAGCTCTAATGCAGACACTGCATTAAAATTAGCAGAGAATCCTACAAAGTTCTTATCTACGGTGCAAATTGGCATCACTTTGATTGGTATACTGCTGGGGGTATATAGCGGTGAAGGGCTAACACAAAATCTCGCAAATTACCTTGCTGACATAGAAACTATTGCACCTTATGCAAATAGTCTGGCCACTGTAATTATAGTGGTTGTAGTTACTTATGTTTCTATAGTTGTGGGAGAATTATTGCCCAAGCGTATTGGTATGACTTTTCCCGAGCCTATTGCTATGCTTTTAGCTAAACCTATGCGCATACTGGCAAGCTTAACATCGCCTTTCGTTTGGTTGTTAACAGCTTCTAACAATCTGTTACTAAAAATATTAGGTATAAAAAATAGCGTAACCAGTAAGGTGTCTGAAGAAGAGATTAAATCTCTGGTGAAGGAAAGTGCTTTAGGTGGCGAAATTAAAGATATTGAACAAGATATCGTAGAAAGGGTTTTTGAACTTGGCGACCGTAAAATAAAATCTTTACATACTCATAAGAGAGATCTGGTATTTTTTTCTTCTACAAATTCATGGGACGAAGTCACGGCAAAAATAAAAGAAGAAAAGCACTCTGCCTATCCCGTGGTAAAAGACAATAATTTAGATTCAATTTTAGGGATTGTTTTGCTTAAGGATTTGTTTTTTGTTAATCGCGAACATTTCGATATTCATAATTATATCAAAAAGCCACTGTTCTTTAATGAGAATACTTTTGCATATAATGTTTTAGAGTCTTTCAAAAAACACATGACGCATTATGCCATTATTGTCGACGAATATGGTGCTACTGAGGGGATGGTTACTATGAGCGATGTTTTGGAGGCTCTGGTGGGTGATATAACGGAAGGTAACGATGATGAATATAAAATTGTTAAAAGAGATGTTAACAGTTGGTTTGTTGACGGCCAATACGATTTTCTGGATTTTAAAAAGTATTTTAAACTGGAATTGGATGATAAGTTAAATGATCAGTTTACTACGGTAGCGGGTTTCATTATTTATCTGCATGATGAACTTCCTGAACTGGGTGATAAAATACGCCTGGCTAATTACGAGTTTGAGATTATAGATAAAGACGGACACAGAATAGATAAAATCCTGGTAACGAGGGTTAACAAAAATTTGATTATATAAAAGCTAATTCATATCAATTGCAAATTAGAGGGGCTGAAAATCAGATTAAATTCTGCCACTAAACAATTCCATTATTCTTAGAACCTCCGCTCCTGTTTGACCAGAACAGGGGTTTTCTTCCTTACCGAGAAAATAAGCGGTTACTTTTTCTATAATGGGTTCTTGTACATGTTTTGGATGTGCAACTTCAATAATACCCTGACGATCGGCTGTTTTTAATTCAATTTTTGTTTCACCAAAAAAACCAAAACTCAGTTTTCCCTTCGTTCCAAAAATTTCACACAAATCAGCATTATCTGCAGGTGCATTATTAAAACTCCAGAACCCGTTAAACACAATATTGTTCTGGAATAAAATCTGTCCCGATACTATGTCATCTACCTCATCTTTTCCAAATCTATTTACAGAAAGTCCTTTTGCTGCCTTTACCTCTCCAAAAAAGAAAATCATTAAATCTATCTGATGCGGTGCCAAATCATAAAATAATCCTCCTCCTGATATGGATGGATTCATTCGCCAGTTTTCTGCCGTCCTGGCAATTACATTGTTGCCTCTCCCCTGCATAATTCTCAAATTCACACTGCTCACCTCCCCAATCGCACCCTCGTCAATCAATTGTTTAACCTTTTGGAAGTAAGGCATAGCCCTTCTGTAATGTGCAACACTTAGTTTTCTTCCCAACTTATCTGCTATAAATTGCATGTTCAGGCAAGCGGATTCTGATAAGGCCATTGGCTTTTCTATATAAACATTTTTTCCGGCATTAAGGGCTTTTAAAGTCAATTCTTCATGACTGGAAGGTGGAGTTGCGATATAGATGGCATTTATATCGGGGTTGGCTAATAAATCGTCAACATTACTATACCATTTTGGTACGTTGTGCCTCTTTGCATATTCTTCTGCTTTCTCTGCATTTCTGCGCATCACTGCTATTAGCGAAGATTTTGGCACTCTGTTAAATGCTGGTCCACTTTTCACTTCGGTTACATCTCCACAACCAATAATTCCCCAATTAATATGATTATCCATAGTCAGCATGTTAGATCCTATACAAATATAGAATAACGGATATTAAGCACAAGACTCTGGATAAGAATATAAGAAGTTACAAGGAAAGGAAAAACGCTAACATTAAAGACAAAAGAGATGTCAGTTTTAATCTTAGCATCTGAATTGCTTTTTGTTTTTGCTTTTTGATGGTATTGACAGAAATTCCTAATTCATCGGCAATTTCCTGATTCTTTTTACCCTCAAAAAAGCTTAATAAAGAGATTGTTTTATATTGCTGTGGTAAATCTGCTACAGCTTTATGAATTTGTGATAACACTTCGGCAGACATAATGGCTTCTACAATTGGTGCATCCATTGGTTCATCTCCGCGCAGATTTAACTGCATATATCTGTCTACTACTTTACTGTGTCTTATTACGTTTAGGCTTAGATTCTTAACAGTATTATATAAGTAGCTTTTAAGGCTTTGCTCTGAATTAACTAATGTCTCTTTATTCCCCCACAACTTAACAAATGCTTCTTGTACAATGTCTTCTGCTTGTTCCTGGTTCCTGATAATCTGGTAGGAAAAATAGACCAACCTGTCATAGAGTGTATCAAAGAGTGATTTGATATCAACCTCCTGGCTTTCAACTTCTTCTACCCTTAAAAAAGCACTTGATATATCCACCAAAAATCCTATCTCTTTAATTTACAACTTTTGTTATTACAATAAAGCTTTGCAATACTTATCTCAAATCTATTGTTTTTAATTTCAACAAACAAACATTTTTAAGACAAACAAACAGCAAAAAGAAACATAAAAATGTTTTTTTTAGTTTCTTTTTCATTTAAAAGTGCCCTGCTTTATATTACAAATATAGAATGCAC
>NZ_JBEBVH010000194.1:0-7874 GCF_040392825.1 Pseudopedobacter sp. | reverse complement strand
GTCTTAATGTGGTATCTTATTAATAACAGAGTGTCCTATTATTAAGAGTGGCGTACCTGGCTATGAGATTCTTCCCGCACTCAAAGTGGGATCAGAATGATGCTGATTCTTTTAGGACTTAACCTCACCATTAGAGTAATACAACGTTAGTATTTCCTACCTTCAAGCCATTAATAAATAAGGTTTAAAGTGTATTTACGAAATCCTAAAAATATTTTTCCTTCTTTGGGGGTGGGGCTGCTATTTTGGGAACATACAATAGAAGAACATTATGAATAAAAAGGAAGAATTTAAAATATTGGTAGATAAATACCTGGAATCTAAGACATCCCTGTCCGAAGAACAACGCCTTTTTGCTTATTACGAAGCTTTACAAAAGCATAAAAAATGGGATAATAACTTAATGGGAGAACAGGAAGTTGTAGGCAAACGCTTGTATTCTAATATTCTTCAGGAAATAGCGAAAAAAGAACCAAAAAAATCGCTATTAAAGAAGTGGATGGTTGCAGCGGCAGCTATTGTGATACTGGGTTTTTCTGCTACACTTTATATATTATATCATAAAGAGACAAATAATGCAGTTACGCAACAACAAGATATTCTGCCTGGTGGCAATAAAGCGGTATTAACACTTGCAGACGGTACAACTATATCGTTGGATGATGCGGCTAATGGAGAACTGGCTAAACAGAAAAATACTATTGTCAGGAAAACAGAGGACGGCCAGCTAGTTTATATAAGGAAGTCGACTGCGCATTCAGAAACTATAGGGAAAGAAGTTCTTAATACCATTACAACACCTAAAGGTGGGCAATATCAGCTAATCCTGCCAGATGGAACGAAAGTGTGGCTTAATTCAATGTCTTCTTTAGAATTTCCTGCTGAGTTTAATGGAACAGAAAGAAATGTCGAACTAAAAGGAGAAGCCTATTTTGAAGTGGCAAAGAATAAGAAGATGGCTTTTAAAGTAAAAGTGGGGAATACAGTCGTAGAAGTATTGGGCACACATTTCAATGTAATGGCTTATGCAGATGAACAAAATTATAAGACCACTTTGCTAGAAGGTTCTGTAAAAGTGGGTATTGCATCAATTGGCAAATCTGTTATCCTTAGACCTGGACAGCAAGCCAGGATAGCAAAAAACAATGACATTAAAGTGCAAGAGGCTAATCTTGAAGAAACTGTTGCCTGGACAAATGGTTACTTCCAGTTTAGCCGTGAAAGTATTCAGGATATTATGAAAAAATTCGAAAGATGGTATGATATAGAAGTAGTATATGAAGGTGATATACCGAAAGAAGAATTTGTAGGAAAAATAAGGCGCGGTGTAACACTATCTCAAGCCTTGAAGATCTTAAAATTAAGTGAAGTTAATTTCAAAATAGAGGGGCGTAAAGTAACTGTTAGCGATTAACTCTGATAGTAAATAAAAAAGCCAGAAATGGGGAAACACTTCTGGCCATAAAGTTAGTTAAGATTAAATTTTGAACGAATCATAATAATAACAAACTCAACGTAAAGGTATGAAAAACTGGCATATTGAACAAGATAGTGGTTAACAGGAGTTTCTAAATCTCCATAGATGATTCTATTTCATCCTAAGAGCCATAAGCAGAAGAAAAGCTGATAAAGTGTAAGCTTTTAATTAATCTATAAACCGTTAATAAAAATCATCATGAGAAAAATTCTATTGTATTCGGTAATGGGGCTAATACTGTTGTCTTGTCAAAAAGAAAAGGTTAATCCAGGTATTATAGACCCGCCCGAAGAAGAAATTATATTAGGAGACCCTGTAATTACCACAATCTCACCCACACAGGGTGGTCCGCTTTCAGTCTTTACAATTACGGGAGATAATTTTAGTGCCAAAAAAGAAGAAAACGAAGTTACAATCAATGGTGTTACAGCCCGTATTATATCGGTAAATAAAACAACTATTCAGGTTGAAGTCCCCGAAAATGCGGAGACAGGGCCTGTAACAGTAAGGGTTGTTTCAAAAACAGTAACTGGTCCAGAATTTACAATTCTTAGAATTCCGGTATATGTTTATATAAGTGAAACTTTTGCCGGAAGCGGAGTAAAAGGTTATCAGGATGGAAACTCGGCAAGTGCACAGTTCAACCTTCCCGAAGGTGTGGATATGGATTCTAAAGGCAATATTTTTGTTGCGGACAGAGATAACCAGATTATTCGTAAAATAACCCCTGCAGGTGAGGTATCAACCATAGCGGGTGTTGTTGGAGAAAAAGGAGCGAATGACGGAGGTTTTGGCGTAGCAAAATTTTTTAGCCCTTTAAAAGTAGCTGTGGATGCTCAGGACAATATTTATGTAACAGATAGAGACAATCAAAAAATCCGTAAAATAGATGCTGTTACGGGTATGGTAACTACTGTTGCAGGCGATGGTACCAAAGGTTTTAAAGACGGACCTGCCGCAGAAGCTCAATTTAGTAATCCGATAGACGTTGCTGTAGCTGCTGATGGTACCATCTATGTATCCGAATCCGGAAACCACCGAATCCGTAAAATTTCAACAAATGGTACCGTTTCTACACTTGCCGGTAATGGTTCAGGAGGCTATAAAGATGGTATCGGTACAGAAGCACAATTAAATGATCCTTCGGGTGTAACTATTGATAAAGACGGAAACCTTCTGATAGCAGACCGTAGAAATCATCGCGTTCGTAAAATTACTCCTGCAGGTGTAGTAACTACTATTGCGGGTGGAAGTGCGGGCTATACAGATGGTCCGAGTGAAAGTGCCAGGTTTTCTCATCCCTGGGGCATTAGTGCAGGCAAAGACGGGGCTATATATGTGGCCGATGCAGGAAATAATGTTATTCGCATGATGAGTCCGGAAGGTATATGGACTACAATAGGTGGCGATTCGGGCAGAACAGCGGGACATGTAGACGGAACCTCGTCTAAGTATGATTATCCAACCGATTTGGTAGTAGATAACAAAACAGGCAATATCTATGTGGCCGGCTATAATAATCAGGCTATTCGCCGCATTGTTCGTACGGAAAAATAGAGCTAATAGATTAACAGATAGGAAATGATTGTAAGAGAATGGAGTTGAAGTGCACTTAATATTAAGTTAGCATTGGCTCCACTCTGCAAATGGGCAGTTAGTTAATAAAATAGCCTGATGTGAATTATAAGTACTATGGCTTTATTCAAAAAAATAGATACAGTTATGACATATGCAAAAATGAAAATATTCTTGTCTTTTATATGGCTGTCTTTAATTGCAGCTTGTGAAAAAGGCAATGCTGCCAAACAAAAAAGCACTGATTCTAAAGAGACAGAAATTCAGGTACCAAAAGAATCTATAGAAGATCCAATAGGAAATATTTCGACAACAATACCTGTGACACACACAAGAGATGCTTCTACTTATACCTGGGCTGTCCGGCATCAGGAAGTTTTAGCTTTAAATAAGCAGAGACCTCCAAAAATCGTGTTTATTGGAAATTCTATTTTACATTATTGGGGAGGCGAACCTACCGCGCCAATTACGAGGGGAGCAGATTCCTGGAACCAACATTTTAAACCTAAAGATGTAAGAAACCTGGGCTTCGGTTTTGACAGGATAGAAAATGCATTATGGCGTGTACATCATGGGGAACTGGATGGATACGCCGCTACGCATATTGTAGTGCTTATAGGTACAAATAATCTGTCTGTAAATACAGATGACGAAATTATTGAAGGCTTAGATTTTTTATTACAATCTGTAAAACGTCATCAACCAGATGCAAAGGTCATTTTAATGGGGATACTTCCCCGCAGAAATTACGAATCTCGCATTGCTACCCTTAATAATCGTACTGTAGAAATAGCAACGAAACTAAAATTACAGTATGTCAATGCCGGTGATTTACTATTAGGGACTAACGGTAAAATTAATGAGTCGCTTTTTAGTGATGGAGTACACCCTAATGCAGATGGATATAGATTACTGGCTCCATTTATTAATTCCTACCTATTGTAAAATCGAATAAAATGCGCCCTTAATATTAAGTATATGAGAGAAATATAAATTCTTTAGTTGCGGCTTAGCTTTTTAAGTTTAAGAAGTGGGGAAACACTTTTTTGAAAAGTTAAAATGTAAACATCCTTTGAACGAATCATGAATAATAACTAAACCATTGAATAGTATGAAATTTACTTTATATGGTAAAGTCGGTTTTAAAAGTACTTTACCTATTGTTCAAATTCTACGTGTTATGAAGTTGACCGCTTTATTAATAACTGTAGTAAGCCTACAGCTCAGCGCTTCGGGAGTACGCTCCCAAACCATAAGCTTATCGGGTAGTAATGTTTCCCTTGAGAGGATTTTCTCTGCGATAGAAAAGCAAAGTGGATATTTTTTCTTTTATAAATATAAGGAAATTGAAAATGCCAGACCTGTCAATGTTAACCTAAGAAATGTGACTTTGCAACAGGCTCTTGAACAGGCATTTAATGGGCAACCTTTTGTTTATTCTATAGAAGATAAAACAATTATTGTTAAAAAAATTAGTGAAAAGAAATCACCAGTTTCATTGCCTATCGATATAAAAGGCAAAGTAACTGATGAAAAAGGAGAGCCACTTCCGGGAGCTACTATTCGTGTAAAAAATACGACCCAAGTATTGATGACAGATACAAACGGTGATTTTAGTGTTAAAAACCTTGATGTCGATGCTATATTGATAGTTTCTTATACCGGTTTTGCACAAAAAGAAATACCTGTTAATGGTCGTACACAAATAACCATAGCATTAAGTGAAGACATGGCCAAACTGAATGAAGTTGTAGTGGTTGGGTATGGAACGCAGGAAAGAAGTAATCTTACAGGTGCAGTAGAGCAAATCAGCTCGAAAGATCTTGAGTTGCGCCCTGTAGCGAATATTGCAACTTCACTGCAAGGCCTGCTTCCTGGTTTAAATATTCAATCAAATAATGGGAACCCGGGATCAAATCCAGATATTAATATTAGAGGGTTCAACTCGATTAATGGTGGTAAGCCCTTGGTATTGATAGATGGTATAGAGGGCGATATCGACCGTGTGAATCCAATTGATATAGAAAATGTTACTGTGTTAAAAGATGCGGCGTCTTCTGCAATATATGGTGCAAGAGGTGCATTTGGAGTTATCCTGATCACTACCAAAAAAGGAAAAGAAGGCGAGATGACCTTAAATTATTCCAATAATTTTGGAACATCTACACCAACAGCTCGCAGAGATTTTCTTTCAGACCCATATTTATTTGCTAAAAATGCCGATGCCGGACTTAATGCTTATAATGGAACAACCTATACTGGTTATACCAGTGAAGAAGACTGGGAAAAACTCAGAAAAGTCGCTGCTGGAGAATTAGCACCCTTCAGGGAGTTACAGCCTGATGGTACTTACAAGTTTTTTGCAAGTACTGACTGGTATAGTTATCTTTTTAGAAAATGGCAACCTACGGAGACACATAACCTTTCTCTTTCTGGTGGATCTAATAAATTAAAAGGCTATTTATCTGGCAGATACTTTAAAACAAGCGGTATCCAAAATATTGTTAACGCTCCACTAAACAAATATAATGCAAAGGCTACACTAACATTTCAGGCTACCAAGTGGTTAGAAATAACTAATGATACACGCTTTGCAATTAGTGACCAAAAGGAGTATGGAGGATTTAGGACAGATTTTGGAAACGTCTTTGGTGGTAGTGCATGGCAACATCTACACGCTTTTCATCCAAACAAAATTAATGGTGTGCCTTTCAGTTTTACCGGTGGAGGAGCACATGCTGCTCTGGAAGATAAGAGTAATTGGATGCGTTTATATTCAGAACAGCTAATTAATACATTTAGTGCCAGGGCGACTCCTTTGAAAGGTATGGTATTGAATTTTGATTATAGTAATAGAATCAACCATATCGCTAATACGACAAGGATGAATACCTTTTCGCAGTTAACCGGTTCTGATGCACATATGGAAACTGTAGGTGTTAACCGCCTTACAGAAGATCGTAACCGGAATTATTACAACGCACTTAATATTTACGGAACATATAGGAAAGATGTAGCCAGAGATCATCATTTTAAATTGATGTTAGGATATAATCAGGAAGAATATGAATCTGATAATATTGTAACAGAACAGGGTGGTTTGTTATATAATGATTTAGCAAATCTTAATCTGGGAACTGAGCTATTGAGGGGTGATGGCTCTGCAAGTGTTTGGGCAGTACAAGGTATATTCGGACGTTTTAATTACGATTATAAAAACCGATACTTATTAGAGGTAAATGCTCGTTACGATGGTTCTTCACGTTTTCCCAGTGAAAGCAGGTGGGGGTTCTTTCCATCAGTATCCGGAGGATGGTATTTAAGCCGCGAGAAATTCTGGAAGCCTATACAAAACATTGTAAACTCCTTTAAAATAAGAGCTTCGTATGGTGAGCTCGGAAATCAAAATGTAGAGCTTAATACTTTTACGCAAACTATAGGTCTGGGGCAAAGACCATGGTTAGTTAATGGCTCTAAATTGAATTATGCGGGATTACCTTCACCTCTGCCAGGCGTAGTAAGCTGGGAAAAGACGAAAACAATCAATGTAGGTACAGATCTAAGCTTTCTTCAAAACAAATTAACGGCCTCTTTTGATTGGTATGAGAAGAGCACATCGGGAATGTATTTGCCAGGAGAACCTTTACCAGCTGTTTTTGGAGCAGCTGTTCCTAAAGAAAATATTGCCAGTTTACGCAACAGGGGGTTCGAGCTTAGTTTTGGCTATAACGACAAATTTGAGCTCAGTGGTTCTTCGCTTAATATCAGAGCGACAGCAAGTGTGTATAATTTCAACGGAGTTATTACAAAATATCCTAACCCCAATGGTATCATGAGTACTTTATGGGAGGGACAGCAGCTTGGACAAATATGGGGATACCGTGTTGCTGGGCAATTTCAGTCAGATCAAGAGGCAATTGCTTATATGAATTCTTTTGCCAACCCAACTAAAGACCTTGGTCAGGTATATTATTATATCATGAATGTGGTACAAAATGCAGCCTGGAAAGGTTTAAGAGCGGGAGATATTAAATTTCTGGATTTGAATGGAGATGGTGCCATTAACAAAGGTGATTATACTTTAGAAAATCATGGGGATATTAGGCCGATAGGAAATGCCATGCCACAATTTCCTTTTGGTTTTTCTTTCGGTGCAGATTGGAAAGGGTTTGATTTATCTATGGCCGGAGCAGGTGTAGTACGTCAGGATTGGTATCCAACGGGACATCTCTACTGGGGGTCTTATTACCGTCCTTATCTGTCTTTTGTAAGAAAGGATTTATTTAAAGATGCCTGGTCGCCAGAAAATCCGGGAGGAAAATATCCACAGATAGAACGGGCCTATGCCGCACAAAGTGATACCCGCTCATTAGCTACTGTTAATGATTATTATTTAACCAACCTTGGTTATTTGCGTATCAAAAATATTATGCTTGGGTATACATTACCGCAAAAGCTTACTCAGAAAGTTAATGTACAGAGACTTCGTGTATATTTTTCGGGGGAGAACATGTTTACATGGTCATTTGGAGGGTTAACTAAATATATGGACCCGGAACAAGCAGGATCTGGTATTGGGTTCAACGAGCCAAAAGATGCTGTAGGCCGCTCTAGCTCTACTGATTGGCCAATTGCAAAAACTTACTCCATAGGCGTTCTTTTAACACTATAAACGATTTATAAAATGGCTATAAATAATCATAAGATGAAGAGGTTATATATTATTGCAGTTATTGCTTTGCTTAGCTGTTTTACTGTTGCCTGTAATAAAGATTTTCTGGATAGATCTTCTAAGGACAAGATAAATGCAGAATTATTCTTC
>NZ_JBEBVH010000193.1:0-7884 GCF_040392825.1 Pseudopedobacter sp. | reverse complement strand
ATATTAAAAAATCGATATATATTCGAGCAAGCTTATTAAAATTAAAAGATAAAGCCATATTTAAAAGACAGAGAAAGACATACTGCTTTTAAATGAGATAAAACGCATATAATGAACTTTCAAAAAATGTTAAAGACAGAAGTTGCGATCACTCTTGTAAAAGAGACATTAAAGACCCAACTTATTAGTCAACTAAATCTTATACCTGTCTCTTCTCCCATAGCTGTGCTGGATGGCACAGGAATCAACGATGACTTAAACGGAACAGAACGTCCGGTTGCATTTCCCGTAAAGGCATTAGGCGAAAAGAGAGCTGTTGTGGTGCATTCTCTGGCGAAATGGAAACGTTTGAGACTTAAACAACTGGAGGTTGATTTAAATTATGGTATCCTAACGGATATGAAGGCCTTAAGACCAGATGAGGACTACACACATATACATTCTATTTATGTAGACCAATGGGATTGGGAAAAAAGAATTGAACCTGCACAAAGAACCTTAGAATATTTAAAAGAAACAGTTTCTAAAATTTACGAAGCTCTAAAATTCACAGAAAAATTTGTAGAGGCGCATTATCCGGACATTAAAGCTATTTTACCAGAAAACATCAAATTTATATCTTCTCAGGAGCTTTTGGATCTATATCCAAATTCTACTCCTAAAGAAAGAGAGAATGCCATTGCCAAGGAATATGGTGCAGTATTCTTGTATGGAATTGGTGGAAAGCTGACTAATGGAGAACCTCATGATGGAAGAGCACCGGATTATGATGATTGGAGTACGCTAAACAGCGAAGGCACTTACGGTCTAAATGGTGATATTTTAGTATGGCACCCAACTTTAGAATGTGCTTTCGAGCTTTCTTCAATGGGAATTAGAGTAGATAAAGCTGCTTTAATTAAACAATTGGAACTAAGAAACAGCACAGACCGCTCTCAATTATCATTTCATAAAATGCTTCTTGAAGACAAACTTCCAGACTCTATTGGAGGCGGAATTGGCCAATCAAGAGTATGCATGTTTATGCTTAAAAAATCTCATATTGGTGAAGTTCAGGTTAGTATATGGGCAGATGAAGAGATAGAGAGATTGGCCAGTAAAGGAATTGAATTATTATAGAAGTCCGAAACT
The DNA here is from genome assembly GCF_040392825.1 of Pseudopedobacter sp. NCBI lineage: Bacteria > Pseudomonadati > Bacteroidota > Sphingobacteriia > Sphingobacteriales > Sphingobacteriaceae > Pseudopedobacter > Pseudopedobacter sp. Next base: position 6,753 of record NZ_JBEBVH010000193.1, on the reverse strand, counting down.
GATAACTAAACAATAAACGATAAAAAAAACGCTGACAGGTCTAACCGTCAGCGTTTTTTTTTGACTAATAAACTTCTTTCTTAATTCAACCTATATATCTTCCCGGGCAAAGAAACAATTATAGACTTCATTTCCAGTTCCAACAAAGCAATTGCCAATTTACTTTGCTGCATATTAAGTCTTATCTGAATTTCATCAATTGCAATACTATCGCATGCTTTAATCAATTCTAAAATTTTTTGTTCGTCTTTATTTAATTCATGTAATATTTCCAGCTGCTTTTCTTGTTTCGGTACGTCTTCCGCTGCCCAACCCATAATATATTCCAAATCTTCTATACCGGTTAACAGGTGTGCCCTATTTGTTTTTATTAAAAAGTTACAGCCTTCAGAAACCTCATTATCTATTCGTCCCGGAACAGCAAAAACATCTTTATTATACGAATTTGCAATCTCAGCAGTAATCAATGCTCCTCCCGTCTTGGTTGCTTCTACCACAATCACGGCATCAGCCATTCCTGCTATAATTCTATTTCTTTTAGGGAAATTAGCTCTATCTAAAATAGATTGCGAGCAAAACTCTGTCAGTAAACCACCACAAGAAACCATTTTCTCTGCAACTTCTCTATGTAAGGCTGGATATATACGATCTAAACCATGTCCCAGAACTCCCACTGTAGCCAGATCATTTTGCAGAGCAGCTTTATGTGCTGCAATATCAATTCCATAAGCCAGACCACTTACCACCAAAACATCATGTTGTTTTAAGCCTGCTGTCAAATCTTCGCAAAACTGACGACCATACGATGTTGCGTTTCGTGTTCCTACAACAGACACTATCTTTTGCTTATTTAAATCGGTATTACCTTTATAAAACAATAAAACAGGTGCGTCCACACAATTCCTTAATCTTCGTGGGTAATCATCATTTAAAAAAAACAGAGGCTGGATTTTATATTTTTCAATAAAGGCGATTTCATTTTCTGCTTTTGCGAAAGACTCCTTTCCTGCAATAGCAGCAGCAGATTTAATTCCTATTCCCGGAATCTTCTCCAGGTCGGACTTTTTTGCACCAAAAATCTCTTCGGCACTGCCAAAATAATTAAGAATATGACGAATGGTAATATTACCTAAACCCTTGGTAAGGCTAAGCGCAATTTCATAAAACATGTTCGGGTTTATAACCGGTTAATAATATATTACATAAATATACTATTGTGCAGGCACATATACCACGTATTTTGTATCAAAAAAATCTTCTTCGAAAAAATCTTTTAAAGGATATAGGGCTATATTCTTCAATTTTGATTCTGCCAGCTCCTGATCTAAATCGCCACCTTTAAGATAAAGAACACCATTTTTCAAACTGGAAACAGAATCTTTCTTAAACTTACCTCTTATCCAGGGATAAAAATCTTTCAATTGTGTTACCGCTCTCGAAACTACAAAATCAAACTTATCATTAATTTGTTCTGCTCTGCTGTGCGTAGCTTTCAGATTTTGTAGCCCAATCCCTTTAGCCACTTCATTTACCACTTTTATTTTTTTCCCTATGGAATCTACCAAATGAAATTGCACTTCGGGAAATAGTATTGCCAAAGGAATTCCCGGAAATCCACCACCTGTCCCTACGTCTAATATATTCTGACCTGCTTTAAATGATAACACTTTTGCTATACCTATAGAATGCAAAATATGTCTTTCGTAAAGCAGATCGATGTCTTTTCTACTAATTACATTAATCTGTGAGTTCCAGAAAGAATACAAATCAAATAATTTATCGAATTGTTCTTTTTGTTTTGCGCTTAACCTGGGGAAGTATTTATATATAATTTCAGAACTCATTTCCGGTCTTTTTTTGTTTGTTTAAAATGTTAGACAACAAATCTCTTGCTCTAAACAATTGTGCTTTAACAGTCCCCAGAGGCAACATCAATTGTTCTGCTATTTCTTCGTATGATAGTTCGTCAAAATATCTTAAGATAACCAGTGTTTTATATCTGTCTGGCAATCTGTTAACAATATCTTTCACCTGTTCTGCCTGTTGCTTTTTGATAGACGACTCTTCGGGGTTTGGATCATCGCTTTTAATATAAAAAACATAATCTTCTCCGTCTTCTGCCAATGCATTGTCTATAGACGTGGTAACTATCCGTTTCTTTCTGATAAAGTCTATGCTACCATTTGTTGCTATACGAAATAACCAGGTACTAAAGGCAAAATCGGCTTTATATTTATCTATATTTTCAAAAGCCTTTGCAAAAGTGGAAACGGTTAAATCCATTGCATCGTCTTTATTATTTACCATTTTCAAAACCATGAAATAAATGGCATCCTTATAACGGTGCATCAATTCTGCATAAGCCTTCTGATTACCTTCTTTGGCACTTAAAACAAGATTATAATCATTCTTGGCGTTTTCCGAAAAATTTGGATTTATTTCCATGCGATTTTTTTTCTGAAAATTCTTCTAAAGCTGATAATCATTAAAAACATTTGATAAAATAGATCTAAAAACAACAAACTCCAGATCAAATCTTTGCAGCGTAAAATAGTTAAAGATTTAGAGTAAATTAAAATTTGAACCAAAAATCTTATAAAAAATACCCCTAAAATATAAGGCCAATAAATTTGTAATGCTAAACAGGTAACTATAAAAACATAAAAACCTATGGCAGATACACCTTGTAATGTCAGTTGGAATTGATGTGTTTTTTTATACGCTTTACCTGCACCAAAATGCCTTAATTTCTGGTTCCAGTAACCTTTCCATGTATCTTTTGGCTCGCTAATCACATGCGATTCTGGTCTTATCTCTATAAAAGTATTTATTACGTTGGCGGTTTGATTTACAAAAAGATCATCATCTCCAGACGGAATATGCATGTGCGAAGCAAAACCTTTATTTTTAAAAAACAGCGCTTTCTTATACGACAGATTCCTTCCGACTCCCATATATGGCATGCCATTTAGCGCAAAAGAGAAGTAATTGAGCGCAGTCTGGAATGTTTCATACCTGATAAGCATATTCAATAATCCTTTCTTCTTTTCGTACGGTGAATACCCTAATACAATTTCGGCCTGTGGCTTTCTATAAGCTGAGCACATCATAACCAGCCATTCATCTGAACAAGGTTTACAATCTGCATCGGTAAAGACTAAAATCTCATTAGAAGCAGCCTTAATTCCTAAAGTAAGTGCAAACTTTTTCCCTGTTTTGTATAAAACATGCTCTTCCTTTGTAACCACTTTCAGATTTGCGTACTGCTCTTTAAAATCCCTGAGAATTTCATCAGAATTATCAAAAGAACAATCGTTTACTACAACAACCTCAAAGTCAATCCCTTTTTGCTGAAATATTAAAGGCAAATTTTCCTGTAAGTTTTTGGATTCATTTCTCGCACAAATGACTACCGAAACCTTAAAATCGTAGCTTATATTCTCCTGATCTGAGTTATAGATATTAAGTTTTCTTTGAACGACTATTAAGTAGTAGAGTTGAATAAGAAAAAAAATCAGTAAAAAAGCGAGTAAAGTGTATTCTAAATAAGCTTCCAATTAAGTTTTAATTTAAGCTTGCAAATTTCTCAATTTAAACCAAAAAACAAACTTTACAGCCTTATAAAAACATTTAATTTTAGTATCGACATTCCTTTTACAGCAATTTTAGGTATTTATACTCTCCCCTCCGTTGGGGTGCAGTACCTGTCCCGAGATATAAGAAGCTCCTTCCGATGCAAGAAACACGTAACATGAAGCTACTTCATTAGGTTGCCCTACACGTCCCATTGGAGAATCTGATCCAAATTTAGCGACCTTTTCTTTATCGAAAGTAGCCGGAATAAGCGGCGTCCAGATTGGCCCTGGTGCCACAGCATTTACACGAATTCCTTTTTTCATAAGCGACATAGACAAAGATCTTGTAAATGCTACAATTGCACCTTTGGTAGCCGAGTAATCCAACAATTCGGGACTCCCTCTGTAAGCCGTTACAGATGCCGTATTTATAATACTGGAACCTTCTTTTAAATATTTCAACGATGCACTTGTTAGATAAAACTGAGAAAAAATATTGGTTCTGAATGTTTTCTCTAATTGATCTTTAGTAATATCTACAATTTCTTTCTGCGGATACTGAACCGCAGCATTATTAATAAGTATATCTACCCGGCCAAACTCTTTTATTACTTTACTGACAACATCTTTACAATGTTTTTCTTCACCAATATCACCAGATATAAGCAAACAGCGCACCCCTTCTTTCTCTACAAGCTGTTTGGTCAATTCGGCATCTTCATGCTCATTCAAATAAGCTATGGCAATATTTGCACCTTCATAGGCAAATGCTACCGAAATTGCCCGGCCAATTCCACTGTCTCCTCCTGTAATTAATACCAGTTTATCCTTAAAATAATCTTTTGTTTTTTTAACCTGATATTCCGGTTCTGGGTTCATTAAAGATTCTTTCCCTGGTTGCCTAGACTGTGCTTGTGCTGGTTGTTTAACCTTTTTCTCTTGTTTTTTCATAGCAGTAGACTTTTAATTATGCATAAACCATTACTGTACCAAAGTTTTGCTCTTTTATTATCCCTTTGCAAAGAAAGCCAATGGTAAATACCCCAATCTGGATTAAATTTTACTATTTTTGCGCTCCTTATATTGAATTTGATGAAGTTTAAACTATCTGTACAAGATAAATTTTCGAAGGCCAGAGCTGGTGAAATAGAAACAGACCACGGAACAATCCAGACACCTATTTTTATGCCTGTCGGAACCGCGGGAACAGTGAAAGCAGTTCATCAAAGGGAACTTAGAGACGATATAAAAGCACAGATTATATTGGGTAACACCTATCATCTGTATTTGAGACCAGGTTTAGATGTGATCGAGAAAGCAGGAGGCTTACATAAATTTAATGGGTGGGAGAAGCCTATATTGACAGACAGCGGTGGTTATCAGGTTTATTCATTAACAGAAGTAAGAAAAATAAAAGAAGAAGGTGTAACCTTCAAATCACATATAGACGGCTCCAAACATTTGTTTACTCCAGAAAATGTAATGGACATTCAAAGGACTATAGGTGCCGACATCATTATGGCTTTTGATGAATGTACGCCTTATCCGTGTGATTATAATTATGCCAGAAAATCGTTAGATATGACGCATAGATGGCTAAAAAGGTGTATTGACAGATTCGATTCCACCGAACCAAAATACGGCTATTCGCAAACATTGTTTCCTATTGTTCAAGGTTCTGTATATAAGGATTTAAGAAAAAAATCTGCAGAGTTCATTGCTGAGCAAAACAGAGAAGGAAATGCTATTGGCGGATTGTCCGTTGGCGAACCTGCCGAAGAGATGTATGCCATGACCGAGGTTGTTTGTGATGTATTGCCAACTGAAAAGCCAAGATACCTGATGGGCGTAGGCACTCCTATTAATATCCTGGAAAATATTGCTTTGGGGATTGATATGTTTGATTGCGTTATGCCTACCAGAAATGCCAGAAACGGAATGCTATTTACCAGAAATGGGATTATTAACATCAAGAATGAAAAATGGAAAGATGACTTCTCTCCAATAGATCCCGATAGCGATTTATATTCCGACCTGGTTTACTCCAAAGCCTATTTAAGACACCTTATTCACTCCAAAGAAATTTTAGGTGCACAAATTGCTTCTTTACACAACTTACATTTTTATCTTTGGTTAGTGAAAGAAGCCAGAGCAAAAATTATCTCTGGAGAATTTTACGATTGGAAAAATAAAATGATCAAAGTTCTGGGACAAAGGCTTTAATGAAATTTTTTAATAAATACATCAAACTAATAGACTGGTATATCATCAGGAAATACCTGGGCACATTTATTTTCACAATGGCCTTGTTTACTGTTATTTCTGTTGTTTTCGATATATCAGAAAAACTGGATGATTTTTTAAAAAGTAAGGCCACTTTCAGCCAGGTTGTTTTTGAATATTATGCCGGTTTTATTCCTTTTTATCTAAATTTCCTTAACCCGCTTATCAACTTTATCTCTGTCATTTTCTTTACCGCAAAAATGGCAGATCAAACTGAAATTGTTCCTATTTTAACAAGCGGAGCAAGCTTTAACAGGTTCTTAAGACCTTATTTTGTTGCTGCCACTGTTATTTTTATTTTTAATATAGGCTTTAATCTGTTCGTTATTCCGGAAACCAACCGGTTAATGATTAATTTCGAGAATACCTACACCAAAATAAAGGAAACATCTCGAAACAATGTACATCTGCAACTGGATTCCAATACATATATATATATGGAGTCGTTTGATAACCTTAGAAATTCGGGCTATAAGTTCTCTCTGGAAAATTTTAATGGGAAAGAGCTTAAAGAAAAACTGATGGCAGACCGTATTTCATGGGACTCTGTAAGCAATAAATGGAAGGTTGAAAATTATACTATCAGATATGTTGACGGGTTAAAGGAACGCATGGAAAACGGAACGGTCAAAGACACTACGCTTGATATGAAACCAATCGATTTTGACATCAGGGACAATATCTATTCTGCTATGAATTACTGGGAACTGAATGAGAAGATTGAGAAAGAAAAGATCAGAGGGTCTGGTGTTATGGTAAACCTGGAATTGGAAAAATTTAAGCGGTGGACTTATCCCTTCTCTACCTATATATTAACCCTCATTGGGGTTGCACTATCTTCCAGGAAAGTTAGAGGCGGTGTCGGACTTCCTCTGGGCCTTGGAATACTCTTAAG
>NZ_JBEBVH010000192.1:0-7915 GCF_040392825.1 Pseudopedobacter sp. | reverse complement strand
TGGCCCGGCAAAAGGAGGTGATGGGAACATCTATGTTTAGTTCTGGTTACATCAGTAGAAATCCCAATGCGAACGATCGTCCACATCATTACAATATGAATCTGGTTTTCTTTGATCAGATCTATACACATTTTAAATGGACCAGAGATATTGATTTTTTAAAATCATTGTGGCCAACTTTGGAAAGGAATATGAAGTGGGAAAAGAGGAATTATGATGCTGACGGAGATGGGCTTTATGATGCTTACGCTGCTATTTGGGCAAGCGACGCTTTACAATATAGCGGAGGCGGGGTGACACATACGACAGCATATAATTATAGAGCTAATATTGAAATGGCCCGACTGGCTAAAATCATTGGAAAAGATCCAAAACCCTATGAGAAAGAAGCCGAACATATTCTGCATGCAGTTAAAAGAACTTTATGGCTAAAAAATAAAGGTTGGTATGCAGAATATATTGATAAGTCAGGCAATAAAATGCTTCATGAACAACCTGGTCTTTGGAGTATCTATCATGCAATCGATTCTAAAGTTCCGGATAATTTTGAAGCCTATCAGGCCTTGAGATATATAGATACTCAGATTCCTCACATTCCAATCAAAGCAAAAGGGTTGGAAGATAAAGGATATTATACCTTGTCAACTACAAACTGGCATCCTTATACATGGTCAGTAAATAATGTCGCTTTAGCAGAATTGATGAATACTTCGTTAGCTTATTGGCAGGGAAACCGAAGTGAAGAAGCTTTTAAACTTTGGGAAAGTGCTTTAATAGAAAGTATGTATTTGGGAGCAAGCCCGGGAAATTTCCAACAGTTATCCTTTTACGATGCAATGAGAGGTGAGCTATATCGCGATTTTGCCGATCCTGTTGGCATGACAGGCAGAGCTTTGATAGAAGGCCTATTTGGTATTCAACCCGATGCTTTTAATAATACTTTATTAATACAACCGGGGCTACCTAAGTCCTGGGATCATGCCTCTTTGGACATTCCTGACGCTTTAGTCTCTTTTCAGAGAAATGGTGATATAGATACATATAAAGTGGTATCCAGATTTCCTTTTTCAATGAACTTAAAACTTCAGCTGAAAGCATACCGATCCGGGATAAAGAATATATGGGTAAATGGCAAAAAAGCATCCTGGTCTTTGGTCGAGCATTCTGTTGGGTTTCCTCAAATTTCAATAGATTGTGGAAGTTCAGCAGAAAATAATGTACAAATTGAATGGGTAGGCAAAATGATATCAAAATACGAAGAATTTTCTTTATCAGTATCTGATGGATTGACGTTAACGGCTGCTGAAGGCGATTTTCTGGAGGTCATTGATCCACAGAGAATTTTGGACAATATCAAACTGGCTTCAAAGAAAATTCAGGCCCGAATTAAAAACAGTACAGGCAGCAAAACACTATTTGTAAAAGTCAGAAACGGAGACTTAATTTGGTACAAACCCTATCATATTACGCTTAATCCGGATATATATGTAGTATATAACAAAGATCAGGCAGCAGATCAGATTAATTTTGATATTATAAGCAATACAAGTATCTCAAATGCCGAATTGTCAATAAATCCTGGCTTTCAGCACAGTATAAAGAAGGTAAATTTAGTTAATGGTAAAAATACCTTCTCTTTTAGCAGAGCAGATGTTATTCCAGGAAGTAACCAGATTGTTGTTAAGTCAAATAACAAAACGCTTTTAGATACAACAGTAATCAATTGGAATATCAAACCGGTTAAAATTAAAGAAGCAATAACTGTAGACCTGTCCGGTTTTTATAATAATCAGATTACAAGAATATTTGAAAATAAATACCTAACGCCCCGACCAGCCGTTACTACATTACAATTACCTGTTCAGGGCATTGGAAATTGGTGTTATCCATTAATAAAACCTGTTTTAGAAGACGATGGACTGAAAAATAAATTGGCTGAAAATGGCGGTAAGATTCCATTTAATGAAAAAATAGCATTTGCCATTCGCGAAGGAAAAGCTGGTAGGAACGTTGTTTTTACATCTCAATGGGACAATTTTCCGACAAAAGTAAATATACCATTAACAGGAACGGCTTCACACATTTATTTACTGATGGGAGGTTCTACAAACCCAATGCAGAGTAGAATTGTCAATGGGGTTGTAAGTGTAGAATATACAGACGGTACCAAAAAGGTGATGGAGCTAAGGAATCCGGATAATTGGTGGCCTATAGAACAGGATTATTATATTGATGATTATGCGTTTGCAATTGAAACGCCAAGACCGCCAAGATTATATTTAAAAACGGGTGAATTCAAATTAAACAACAGCTCTTTTTATGCGATAAAGGGATTTAGTAATTATGGAGTTAACGGAGGGGCGATAACGTTATTGGATATGCCTTCAGATAAAGAGAAGAAACTTAAAAGTATAACGTTAGAAACAAAGGCAAATGATGTAGTAATAGGTCTGATTGCCATTACTTTAGTGCGTTAATGAGCGTATTACAAAAACCAGATGATTTTTTGTTTAGATATTATAAAAAGTATTTCATTTGGCTAACCAATTTTAAAGAATGAATTGTAGAAAAAGTTATTTGTTGATATTGTTAGTTGCCGCTGCGTTTACCGGAAAAGCACAGTCCAATATATGGCCCTTGGTAACTAAAGAAATGAAACCCTGGACCAGATGGTGGTGGATGGGGAGCGCAGTAGATGAAAAGAACATAGCCAGGGCACTGGAGCAATATCATGAAGTTGGTTTTGGAGGTGTAGAGATTACTCCAATTTATGGTGCCAAAGGTTTTGAAAATAAGTATATCCCTTTTTTGTCGTCGCAATGGCTTCAAATGTTAAAGTTTTCTGTAGATGGGGCGAATGCCAGGGGAATGGGAGTAGACATGAATTTGGGTACGGGCTGGCCTTTTGGTGGTCCTCAGATTACCAGTGATTTCGCCGCTACTAAAATGATTGTACAGCGCTATTCGTTAAACGGGAAAGAAAAGCTTGCAGAAAAAATCGTGGTTAAAGAGGTTAAGCAAGCCGATGCAAAATTACAGGCATTAAGAGCCATCGCACCTAACGGAACAAGTATAGATTTAATGCCTTTTATTGCTGCGGATGGAACATTAAACTGGACCCCAAATGTAGAAAGTGTCGATATAATTGCCTTTTTTGAAGGCAAAACCCGTCAGAAGGTTAAGCGATCTGCTCCTGGTGGAGAAGGCTATACATTAGACCATTTAGACAAAAAGTCAGTAGATGTTTATCTTGATCGCTTTGACAAGGCTTTTTCGGGCAACCAACCAGGTGTCAGATCATTTTTTAATGACAGTTATGAAGTTTATGGAGCTAACTGGACACCATTGTTTTTTCAAGAATTCAAAAAAATAAAAGGCTACAATTTAGAAGATTATTTAGCAGAACTTACAGACAAGAATGTACAAAATGATAAGGTTGCTCGTGTAAAATCTGATTATAGGGAAGTTATGAGCGAGCTGTTACAGCGAAACTTTTTAGATGAATTTACAGGTTTTTCACATAAATACCGGGCTTTGTCAAGAAATCAGGCTCATGGTTCACCAGGAAATCTGATAGATTTATATGCCGCAACCGATATTGCAGAATGCGAAACATTTGGTTCAAGTTTTTTTCCTGTTCCGGGCTTAAGGCGTGATAGTAGCGATATAAGAAATGTGGACCCAGACCCGATGATGTTTAAATTCGCGACATCGGCCACCAATACTCATGGTAAAAAGTACACTTCTTCTGAAACTTTTACCTGGCTTACTGATCATTTTAAAACTTCATTATCCCAGGCCAAGCCAGAGGTAGAACAATTGTTTCTATCAGGAGTAAATCATGTGTTTTATCATGGGACCACATACTCTCCGGAAGAAGCGGGCTACCCGGGATGGCTATTTTATGCCTCAGTAAATTTTGTTCCTAATAATTCTTTTTGGCCACATCTGAAAGGGTTGAATGAATATATTACGCGTGTACAGTCTGTGTTACAGTCTACAAAAGCTGATCATGAAATATTAATGTACTGGCCAATTTACGACGTTTGGAATAATCCAAAAGGATTAGATATGGCGCTTAAAGTGCATAATGTAGATAACTGGTTGCATCCCACGGCATTTTATAAACAATCATTAATACTTTCAGATAAGGGATATTCCTTTGATTTTGCTACAGACAAAATTATTGGGAATTCAAAAGTCATTGCCGGCAATATTAGCACCAGTAGTCATGCCAACCCCTATAAAGTATTACTCATTCCGGAAAGTAGTTTAATGTCAGAAGTAACGCTGGAAAATATTCTCGGTCTCGCAAGAAACGGGGCGAGCATAATATTCCAGTCTCTGCCAAAAGACGTTCCGGGTTTGGCCAACTTAGAAGAAAGAAGAGCAAAATTCAATCAATTGATAAACACTCTTGATTTTAAATCAGAGGGCGGATTAAAAAGATATCGTATAGGTAATGGTGAGATAATCTTATCTCAGGATTTTGGAACAGCCCTTTCTGCTATAAAAATTAATCGTGAAGAACTGGTAGACAAAGGACTCAGATTTACACGTCGGGTTAATGATAATGATACATTTTATTATGTCGTTAATCATTCTGCAAATAATGTTAATGAATTTGTAAAGTTAAAAGCGAAAGGGAATCAGGTGATTTTAATGGATCCGCAAAATGGTGAGATAGGTGAAGCAGATGTAGATGCTGGCAGCGTACGTATTCAAATTAAATCGGGACAAGCGTTTATTCTGAAAATTTCGAAAGAAAAGTCCGATATAAAAAAGTGGAACTACTTAGGAAGAGAAATGCAGTCCACTACAATAGAAAAAAACTGGAATTTAAGTTTTGCCAATGGAGGGCCAGAGTTACCGGCAAATAGAAAATCGGTGACATTAAAGTCCTGGACAGCATTTGGTGATGAAAAAGCTAATAAATTTTCGGGTTCAGGGTTATACGAAACCACCTTTAATTTTAACCCAAAATCTTCGTATGAATATATTCTTGATTTGGGTAAGGTAGCGGAAAGTGCCAAAGTTTGGGTAAACGGAATCGAGGTAGGTATAGTCTGGAGTATACCGTTTGAAGTAAGAGTTGGGAAATATTTAAAAAAGGGAAAAAATACATTGAAGATAGAGGTTAATAATCTGATGGCAAACAGAATCAGGGATTTGGACCAAAAGGGAGTTAACTGGAGGAATTATCATGAAATCAATTTCGTTAATATAGATTACAAAGCATTTAATGCTAAAGATTGGAAATTGATGCCTTCTGGTTTGTTAGGACCAGTTGTTCTCAGGGCATACCAACAAGATTAAAACACTGTGGATTGTAATTTTTCTAAACATCGTCGATAATGAATCGTAAAGAGTTTTTCAAAGATTTAGGACTTTTATCAGCAGGGATTTGCTTAGGGGGTACCGACTCATTTGCCTTTTCCCCCCGATCTGATTTCGAGAAAAGGTTGGTACCTGTTGGCAGGGTACTAGAGCTGGAAGGATATTATGTTTGGTGTAACAGCCCCATTTTTGATCATGAAGGAAAGGTGCATCTCTTTTTTTCCAGATGGAATTCAAAAAAAGGTATGAGTGGTTGGATAAATGGTAGCGAAATTGCCCATGCGGTAGCCGATAAACCAGAAGGACCCTATGAAGTTAAGGGAACTGTTCTGAAACCGAGACAAGGATATTGGGATGCAACTACCTGTCATAATCCTGCTATACAGTATGTGGATAATAAATATTGCCTTTTTTATATGGGGAACAGTAATGGGAAAACAAATACCAAACGCATAGGTATGGCTATCTCAGATTCTTTGTATGGACCATGGGAACGAACAGATGAACCTATTCTTTTGCCTGGACAGGAAGGTGAATGGGATGACCATTGCACCACAAATCCGGCATTTGTTAAATATCGGGATAAATACTATTTGTTTTACAAATCATGGAACAATAAGGAATATGCAAATCAGTCAGGTGCAATTAGAGCTAATAGAAAATATGGGTTGGCTATTGCTGATAATTTGCTGGGGCCCTATGAGAAATCTAAAGCTAACCCGGTTATAGACTTCTCAAAATATGGGAACAATGCACAAATGGAGGATGCTTTTGTCTGGTTAGAGAACAGGAAATTTAATATGATAGCCAGAGACATGGGTTACATTAATCATGAAAATGGACTGTTAATGCACTCTAGAAATGGGCTAAAGTGGTCAAAACCTGAAGTAGCTTACCGGGCAACAAAATTTTATTTCCAACAGGAGCAAGCTCCGAAGCATCTAAAAAAATACGGGCGATTTGAAAGACCACAATTGCTGCTGAGAGATGGTAAACCTGTATATCTGTTTACAACAACTCAGGGAGGTAAGTATAAAACGTCGTCACCTTTTATTTTTAAAATAATATAAACGCCTATTCCAACCGGGAGATCCTTAATTTATAAAAGTTTGGTATTAAATCAATAAAATATTGTTCGATACAGGATACCACATGATGCCCTATACAAACTAACGAGTTATATTAGGATTGTAAACCTAGAAATAACCATGTTATGTGAGATCCGGAGCTTAGTTGGGTGTTTTGTAGATAGCAATAGCGTTATTCAAGATAAGACATGAGAAATAATCTAAAAATAGTCATCATATTACTGTTTGTATTTGTTGAAACCGGTTTTGCCAGGGAAGCTTTTCCAAATGGTGAAGCTATTCCGGAGTGGTTTAAAAATGATGCGCCAACAGATATCAATAAACTGGGAAAACATTATAAAATAACAGACTTTGGAGTAGTAAATGATAGCACAGTCATTCAGACAGAGCTTATACAGTCGGTTATAGATAAAGCTCATCAAATGGGTGGAGGAGTAGTTATTATTCCCCGAGGTACTTTTTTGAGTGGTTCTTTGTTCTTCAGGCCCAAAACTCATTTGTATTTGGAAGAAGGAGCGACTTTAAAGGGAAGTGATGACATCAGTAACTTCCGGCTGTTGACCACCAGAATAGAAGGGCAAACTGTTAAATATTTTGCGGCTTTGGTTAATGCGGATCAGGTAGACGGGTTTACGGTTTCGGGTAAAGGTACATTGAATGGAAATGGGTTAAGATATTGGAAGTCATTTTGGTTAAGAAGACAGTTTAACCCGCAATGTACCAATATGGACGAAATGCGCCCTCGCATTCTTTATGTATCTAATAGTAATAATGTAAGAATTTCGGGAATAAAATTAATAAACTCACCTTTCTGGACTTCACATTTTTATAAATGTGAGTATTTACGATTGACAGATCTTCACATTTTTGCCCCCGAACATCCTGTGAAGGCACCAAGTTCGGATGCCATAGACTTAGATGCTTGCAAAAATGTCCATATCAAAAACTGCTATCTTTCGGTAAATGACGATGCCATTGCTTTAAAAGGAGGTAAGGGGCCGTTCGCTGATAATGACAAAAACAATGGAGCGAATTCCAATATCATCATAGAAGACAATAAGTTTGGCTTTTGCCATAGTGCGTTAACTTGCGGGAGTGAATCTATCCACAGCTATAACATTATTTTCAGGAGAAACAGCCTGGACGGAGCGAAAAGGTTACTACAATTAAAAATGCGTCCTGACACGCCACAGTTGTACGAAAACATCCTTGTAGAAGATGTTACAGGTAATGTAGGTAGCGTGTTATTTATAAAGCCCTGGACACAATTTTTTGACCTTAAAGGCGAAAAAGGAATTAAAATGTCTTATGCCAGGGGGGTAAAGCTAAAGAATATCAATTTAGAATCTAAAACCATGTTTGATATTCAAAAATCGGATCAATATGTACTATCGGATTTTAGTTTTGAGAATTTAGTAATTAAAGAAGCGAAGAAATCAGTAATTACAGAACAACTGATTCAGGATTTAAAATTAAAGAATGTTAAAATC
>NZ_JBEBVH010000191.1:0-7936 GCF_040392825.1 Pseudopedobacter sp. | reverse complement strand
AGGTATAGAGAACCACTAAATAATATAATACCAAATGTAAAACAATATGACGCAAAATTAATCAGACTGTTTCTGTACCTGGCGAAGCTGCTTAAAAATAACAACGCTAATGTATGATAAAACTGATATTGAACCGCCTTATTCCAGATATCCAGACCGTACGATGTCAAAATGTTCTTTAAAGCATGCGCACCAAATGCTCCAAGTATTACCGCCAGAGCTCCAAAAAATGCCGCAGAAATTATGATTCTTTTGTTCATAAGCTATACAAACTGCTAATTTAAGAAAGATGCAATCTATTTAGGTTACTAAGAGTGAAAAAATCTATTTTTGTTAACCGATCTTATTATCGATAATTTTACTCCAATATAATTAAAATTAATGAAACGTATTATCATCATTATATCTGTCTTAGTCATTATTGTTGCAGGGGTCACTATATTTTATTTTCAAAACTTAGGTTCTTCCGAAAATTCTACAGAAAAAGTATTCCAAACAATACCTTCCGATGCATCGTTAATATTTGAATATAAAAACGAAACTTCTTTCTATGATATCTTTAAGGATTTTACTTTGTTTTCTGATATTTTAGGAAAAGAATCTACAGATCATCTCAATGCACTCAAATCTGTATTTATTGATGACGAAGCTATTACGTCCTCATTTATTCAGAATGAATTGTTTTTTTCATTACATGGAACATCTCCCAACGAGGCCGACTTTTTAGTTATTACTCCTGTCAACAGTAAGCTAATTAAAAACCAACAACAGCTTATTGATTTAATAAAAAGTAAATATGTTATAGAACAGCAAGGAAATCTGTTCTACTTAAATTTTAATAATAATTCCAGGTTCTATTTTACTTTTATAAATAACCTGGCCCTGGGATCATTTAATGAAAGTCTTTTAAAAGAAGTTTTTACAGCGAAAGGCGAAAAAGAAAATCAATTTAATCTTTTGAAGAAAAGTGTATCGTCGCAAAGAAATAAAAATTCTATCGCAAACCTTTATATAAACTTTACAAACTTTGGAAAGTTACTCAACAACTTCTCTGATAAAAAAAATCCGATAGAAACTGCTTCTTTAAAGAACTTTAGCGCTGTATCTTCCCTGAATATCAATTATCAAAACAATGCGTTTATGTTTAGCGGCACTACAGCATTAAACAATAATAAAAAGGGGCATGCTGCTTTATTTTTAAATCAAAATCCAGGAAAGAATACATTATCCGAAATTCTTCCTTATGACGCTGCTTCTTATATATTTTATTATGTATCTGATTTTGAAAAATTCAGAACGGGCTTAAACACGTTGCTTAGCGCCAGAAAGGAAACTGACAAGAAGAGCAAACAGGTACAAAATGTTTCTCAAAAGCACTCTATTAACTTAGATAAAGAGCTCTATCCCGCAATTGGAAACGAGTTTGGGTTAATGCAATTGGCTTCAAGAGATAAACTGGGTGTTATAAAAACCAATAAATCCAACCGGCTCTCCTTTATTTTTTCTACCATTAGCAGTAGCACCGGAGAAACCAATATCAGGAAATTTAACGATTCGGACCTGTTATATTATTATCTGGGCGATCCGTTTAAAGAATTTAAAAGACCTTTTTATTCGGTAATTGAAAATCATATCATTATTTCTAACAATATCATTACTTTGAGGAGGTTCCTGAAAAATTACGAAACACAAAATTTCTTAAGCCGGACAGACAAGAATGTATATTTTCAACAATACCTATCTAATCAGGGTAATATCTTTTATTTTATCCATAATGGAAATTCCAAAAGTAACATCAGAACTTTTTTAAGCAGGTCTGCGTTTAAAAATATGACAAGCGATAATTTTGACTGGAAGAACATATATGGTCTTTCAGTACAATTTAGCGCAGACAAAGATAAATTCTTTACTAATCTGTACATGAGCAAAATGCCAAAACCGGTAGATGAAAAGGCAGAATCTTTGGCTTTGGACTCTTTGCTTAATTAAACCGCATGACTAAAGGAAGAGCGATTTTAATTTTACTATGTTTACTTACCTGCAAAAGCCGGGCTCAAGAGTTTTCTCTTACACATACCAGTACTTTATATAATTCTTTTGAAAATCCGGTTGAGTCTTCCTATACAGCAGAAAAGAGTAAAAAATTTAATGTTAATCTATTCCTCCCCAGTTTGTCTTTAGACCTTAAGGTTAAAGGCGAAGCGGAAGTCGCTTTCAAAAGTATATTATTTGGAAAAGACATAGATAGTAAATCCATCAACAGCATAAGTAATGGTATCAACAGGCTGGCAATTAAAGGCAATGGTTATCTGTTTATGTTAAAAATGCTTTACACCGCTGAATATCAACGGGAAATGGGCATTTCCCTGCAGTTTAAAAATGACGGAGATTTTAGTCTCTCTAATGCTGCACTTGTTATACCTTATTCAACAAGCATTTTTAAAAATGGCTCTTATCCTGATATCTTCCAAAGTAGCTATAAAAATATAGCGTATTGGCAGCTTGGACTTAGCTACAGAGAAAACTACAGCTCAAAATTAGCTTTCGGGGGTAAGTTAAGTCTTCTTAGTGGTGCTGCATATTCAGAAATGGATATAATATCTTCAAATCTGGAAATAAATGATGCTAAGTATACCATGTCTATACAAGGGACATTTACAAACTCTTTTGGCTCTAACAAGCTAGAGGCAAGTTCTCTACTTCCCAACTTAAAAAACCCCGGAGTTGGATTAAGCCTGGGTACTTCCTATTTATTCAATAACAAGATTTATCTAACCGGACATCTGAAAGATGCTGGTATTATTTTCTGGAATAAAAAAACTCCACGCTACGACTTTTCCGATTCTTTGACCGTAAACGGATTACGATATAAAAAGGCAACTTACAAAGACCGATATAGAGACAGTTTGGCGGCCATGTTAGATAAAAATGCTGGACAATCCGGAGCTTTCCATACCTGGACAAACAGTAAAGTGGAAATAGCAGCCTCAAGACTTTTTGGATCTTACAAGCCTGTACTTATCGCTTCTAAAAATTTGTTAAATTCTAATGGCTTTGTTGCGTTGCAAAACAATTATATATACCGATCCCTGAATCTGGCTTTAAATTCGGCATATTACTTTAATAACGGCTTAAATATTGGCGCACTGTTTATGATTAAATCGGCTAATACCGACTTCTATTTAGGTACGGAAAAACTATTGCCGACATACTACATTGGTAAGGGATATATCAAAAAAGACGAAAATATTGGCAAAAGCCCAACCCAGGCAAATATTTTTTTCGGGCTGAATATCAAATTTGGCAGAGTGATGCAGACTATGCCTTTTGCCGATTTTGTAGATGGTTTAAACGACCCGGAGACAGGATATGTATATAAACTAAGTAAAAAGGAAAAAAGAAA
Organism: Pseudopedobacter sp.; assembly: GCF_040392825.1. NCBI lineage: Bacteria > Pseudomonadati > Bacteroidota > Sphingobacteriia > Sphingobacteriales > Sphingobacteriaceae > Pseudopedobacter > Pseudopedobacter sp. Next base: position 4,533 of record NZ_JBEBVH010000191.1, on the reverse strand, counting down.
ACTCCCCAAACAAAAGAAAGGACGGTCCAGAAGAAGAAATTGATACGGATCTATTTAAAGTTAAGAAATCAAAAGAAAAAGCTGAAGCCCATACAGCTGGCTGCCTGGTGATACTCTGTTAATTTATTATGATTTTTTCACTCCAGCAATATAGTCTTTTAGGTAATAAGGCTCAAAATAAGCAACATCAACAAAGTTCTTATTTTCATATTTTTCATGGGCGATACTCATCATATCGACAGCACTATTTTTATAAATATCCAACACACGGGCATTTAAGTGTGTCCCCAATACTTCTTCGCATTTAGCAGCTCCATCACCAAAGAAATACACAATATGTGTATCTAAGACGTCTTTAAAAGAGTTTTCCTCTACAATAACAGCTTCTACCCCTTTAACCATTTTCAGTTCATCATCAAAAACGGCACTATAAACTTCCATCCTCCTGGCGTCTATCATTGGACAAAACAGCGTATGCTTATTCACAGAAAAACATCTGTTTTTAAATCCGTTAGCCATTGCTTCCAGAGTATTTACAGCGATAAGTGGTATATCCAAAGCATAGCACAATCCTTTAGCTGTAGAAACGCCTATTCTTAATCCTGTATAAGACCCCGGCCCCATACTTACTGCTACGGCGGTAAGCTCTTTTATGTCTCTATCCGCTTCCTTTAAAACATCCTGAACAAATAATGTTAGCGATGATGCATGTATATTTTTCTCAGTTTTATCAACATTTGCTAAAAGCTCACCATTTTCGGATAGTGCAACAGAACAGGTAGCGGTTGAAGTTTCTATGTGCAGAATAAGTGACATGCTGCGAAATTAATGTTTAATGTTGAATTATTCTAATAGGATAAAGTCGAAGGGACCAGGAGTAAGGAATAAGGATTAAAGAAAAAAAGAGTCTGATAGTTTATGATATCCTCTGGATACCATAAGCTTATTAATAAAACTATTCAGCCAATAGCTAAGGAACAGAATCATGTCCATGTCCGCCCCAGGGATGACACCGGGCTATTCTTTTTACAGTAAGCCAAAACCCTTTGAAAGGACCATGTTTTTTAATAGCTTCTATACCGTATTGTGAACATGTAGGCGTATATCTGCATGAAGCTCCCAATAATGGAGAAAGCAAATATTGATAGATCTTAATTAGTAATAAAAAAAAACCTGACAGTATATTTTTAAGAAAAGTTATCATCCTGCAATCTGCTTTTGTAACATCATAAAAACCCCTTTCATCTTCTCTTCCATTATTTTATAATCGAGTATCTCCTTTCCAACATAATTAATGGCTAACAAAATATTCTTATTATGATTTTTTAGAAACGGATATAAAAGCTGTTGCTTATTATTTCTAAAAGTTTCCTTTATCCTCCTTTTTATAAGATTGCGATCTACACTACGTTTAAATCTTCGCTTTGGAGCACTAATCAGGATTTGAGCTGGAAATTCCTGATGGGACAGGGAATTTTCTTTCCAAACAACTCTATAAGGGTACAATAAAAAAGAAGAACTGTTGTCATATAAAGAAGCAATAAGCTTTTTACTACACAACCGTTCTTCTTTCTTAAAAGTTTTTTTTTCTATTGCCATATCCGATTAAAATATTGCACTATCGGATTTCCAACTAAAATTGGAAAAGCAATAAAATTATGCTTTATGACGACGCTCGTCAGATACTGTTAATCTTTTTCTGCCTTTAGCTCTTCTTGACGCTAATACTCTTCTACCGTTTGCAGTAGACATTCTTTCTCTGAAACCATGCTTGTTTCTTCTTTTTCTTTGAGAAGGCTGGAATGTTCTTTTCATGATTATTTATATGTAATAATAATTCGCTCTAAAAATTTAAGAGCGCAAATATAACCTTGTTTTTTATAAATTCAAAGCTGTAATACAAAAAAATACAGAAAAGTTTCCAACAGCAAAAGTATCTTCAGAAAGATTTCCGTACCAGAAAATGCTATTTATTTTTAAGGATATCTCTAATTTCGGTAAGCAATGTCTCTTCTTTTGTAGGTGCAGGAGCAGCTTCTGGTGCAGGTTCTTCTTTACGTTTTAAAGAGTTTAAACCTTTAACCACACAAAAAATACAAAAAGCAACTATTAAAAATTGGATTACAACATTAATAAAATTCCCCAGATTTATTGATACTTCCGGTGTTTTTGCTACTTCATCAGCCGCTTTCAAAACATATTTAATATCAGAAAAATCTACTCCTCCTGTAATGTACCCTATTGGAGGCATAATAATATCGTCTACCAGCGAAGTAACAATTTTACCAAAAGCACCGCCAATAACTACACCGACAGCCAGGTCTACCACACTGCCGCGCATTGCGAATTCTTTAAATTCTTTTGCAAAACCCATATTTTATTAAATTTTAAATAAGTATATTTTATTTTGGTTATAAATCAAAAATTAGCAATAAAGTTTTAAAAATAAAAAATTTTATAAAACAAAGTCTGCTTTTTTTGCTTTAGCTATTAAAACCATAAAATATACAGCTCTTTATGCTAACTTTGTAATGATTGTTAAATCTTATTTATGCTAAAACAGAATCTTCAACAAAAACTTTTACAGAAGCTTTCCCCGCAGCAGATTCAATTTATAAAACTGTTGCAAGTACCTACCGTTGCGCTAGACACCAGAATTAAAGAAGAATTAGAAGAAAATCCGGCACTTGAAGATATTAGCCTTGCAGATATGAATGAAGTGGTTGAGGATTATCCTGACAGAGACCCTGAAGACGATTTCAATCCGGAAGATAGCGGAGATGAGTTTGATGATTTTAATATAGAAGACTATTTGCAGGAAGATAATCTAAACGATTTTGGAAATAGATACGATAATGATGACGATGAAGACAGAAAAGAGCTTCCAATTGCGGTAAGCAATACTTTTTTTGAAAACTTACAGGCACAATTGGATCTTATCCCTTTAGATGATAAATCTTACATGATAGCCCAGCAAATTATTGGGAGTCTGGATGATGATGGCTACTTAAGAAGATCTATACCGTCTTTAGTAGATGATTTAGCTTTCTCACAAAACGTCATTGCTGAAGACGAGGAAGCCGAAGAGATGCTAAAAGTTATTCAGTCTTTCGACCCTCCCGGCATAGGAGCCAGAGATTTACAGGAATGCTTGCTGATTCAATTGAGAAAAAAAGACGCTTCCAATCCCATCGTAAAAAATGCTATTAATATTATAGAAAATTATCTGGATGAATTCACCAAAAAGCATTATGACAAATTAGAGCGGCTATTAGGCCTTGCTCCTGATGAGCTTAAGGATGCTATTAATGAAATCCTGAAATTAAATCCTAAACCGGGCGATTCTGGTGCATCAAACATCAAGCAATTGCAAATCATCCCTGATTTTCATATTGCCAAAACAGATAATACACTTACGCTTACATTAAATTCTAAAAATGCCCCTGAGCTAAGAGTTAGCAGATCTTATCAGGAAATGCTTGAGCATTACGAAAAATCATCCGAAAAAGATAAAAAACTAAAAGAAGCGGTTCATTTTGTAAAACAGAAGCTGGATTCTGCAAAATGGTTTATAGATGCCATCAAACAAAGACAACAGACTTTGCTAAAAACCATGAACGCCATTATGCAATATCAATATGAATATTTTTTAAATGATGGGGATGAACGCTATTTAAAACCTATGATTTTAAAAGATATTGCCGATAAAATTGGTATGGATATCTCTACAGTCTCCAGGGTTGCTAACTCTAAATATGTTCAAACAGAATTTGGTACCTACTTGCTAAAATCTTTCTTTTCCGAAGCTATACAAACTGAAACAGGTGAGGAAGTTTCGAATAAAGAAGTAAAGAAAATTCTGGAAGAATGTATAGGCCAGGAAAATAAGAAGAAACCTTTGGCAGATGAAAAGCTGACAGAAATATTGAAAGAAAAAGGTTATAATATTGCGAGAAGAACCGTAGCTAAATATCGCGAACAATTGGGTATTCCGGTAGCAAGATTGCGGAAAGAATTGTAGAAAAAGCAAAAGCTTATTACCATCGCAGATATTAATATGCAAACGCTGACAGGGTTATCTGCAAACGCAAATTAACCCTGTCAATGTATTGATAACTTCCTATTTGTGCCACAAAGTTTATGGAATTTTCGTCCATAAAATCATAATTAACGAACCTGCAAAAACATCTCTGCCGGAATATTGAAATAATCCTTTAATCGCTTTGCCATTTTCAAGGTTATCTCTCTTTTACCTGCAAGAATAGCTGAAACATATCCCTTACTTCCTATTACTGACTCTAAATCTTTGTTTTTTAATCCTCTTTCCTTCATCTTTGCTTTAATAACCTCCAACACATCCACTTCCGGTAAGGAATAATATCTGTTGTCATAATCCTGTATTAACAAAATAAGCAAAGACATTTCGTCATTTTCCGGCGTACCGGGTTCAGCATGGAATATCTCCATCATCCGCTCGGAAGCCCTGTTATAATCCTCCTCGGTTTTCAGTATTGTCCAATTCATAACTCTTTC
>NZ_JBEBVH010000190.1:0-8039 GCF_040392825.1 Pseudopedobacter sp. | reverse complement strand
GGGTATATACAAATAGCACTGGAAAATCATTCAACCCTATATCTGATATAGATAATCCTAATGGAAATTATACCATTGAATTTAAAGCAAAAATAACCAATAATAGTGGCCGAGGAATAGATGTGGTTATCCGAGATGCAGTGAGTCAGTCACCAACTTTTAATTTTGGATCAGCAAACATACTTGTAAGATACAGTAGTAGCAATATTGTCACCATAACTGATAATAATTATACAGGAGCTATAGAAAGGGCTTATACAATAGCGGTAGAGAGAGGGGTTTATAATAATTCTGACCAAAGGAATAAGTATCATATATATGCAGATGGCAACTATTTAGGGACAGCAGAGGGATCTGGTAATAATGCAAACTATTATTTGCAAATAGGACATGCAAATGGCGCTCAAACAATCGATGCTAATATTTATTATGTTGCGGTTGATTATGCGGGAGCGTATAAACCGGAAACAGTTAAGCCCTTACCTGTTTCCTTGGTTGATTATTCCGTGAAAAAAAATCTTAATACCGCCCAATTAGATTGGGAAACAGCCACTGAATTAAATAACAGATAGAAAGATCAACAGATGGTATTAATTTTTTAAAGATATCAGAAATTCCTGCCAAAGGAGTAGGAAAATATTCATTTGTAGATCATACTCCGATTAATGGGATTAATTATTATCGACTTACACAATATGATCTTAATGGGACAAAAACAGATTTAGGTGTAAAAGATATAAATTTTGATATAGAAAATAAATCTATATCAGTTTTTCCAATTCCAGCAAAAATAGGTGCGAGTATTTATATAGAAGCGAATTATCCTTATACGTTTTATGATTTTGAACTTCTAGACGTTTCAGGTAAAATACTTCTTAAAGAACCAAAATACATTAATAAGGAAAAAGCAGAACTTAAATTACCAGATAATATTAAACCAGGAGTTTATATACTAAAAATAGGCAAAACCGAGAGCCGTAAAGTTCTGGTAGGACTATAACCTATTAAGATGAACCATATAACTATTAAATAATTGCGAAATGGCAAAATTGAAAGTAGTATTTATATTCTGTTGCTTTATTCTGTGCAAAGGCTTTATCGCCAATGCTCAAAAAGTAGTAACAGGACTAGTGACCGATAAAAATAAGGAGCCTTTAATTGGAGTTGGGATTTTGGTGAAAAATACGACACAAAGAGTTGTAACAGATGTCTCCGGGAAATTTAGTGTCAGATCGTCTTCTACAGATGATGTTCTTATCGTTTCTTATATTGGTTTTAAAACTGTCGAAATAAAAATTGGTACAAATACAACACTAAGTATTGTTCTGGACCAGGATGTGAAAAGTCTTGATGAAATTGTGGTTGTTGGGTATGGAGAAGTTAAACAGAGAGATTTGACTGGTTCTGTAAGTTCCGTAAATCTGGAAGATCTGACAAAAGTACCCGTGGGAAGATTTGATGATGCCTTGGCAGGCAGGATTGCAGGTGTTTCTGTGACATCTCAAGAAGGTATGCCTGGAACTGAACAGCATGTTGTTATCAGAGGGACCAATTCTGTAACGCAGTCTAACACACCTTTGTATGTAATTGATGGATTTCCAACTGAAGAAGCTATTAATAATAGCATTAGTCCTTCAGACATAGAATCAATTACGGTTTTAAAAGACGCATCTGCAACCGCTATTTATGGAGCGAGAGCCGCAAATGGCGTAGTGGTTGTCACTACAAAAAAAGGAAAATTGGGCAAGCCAGCTATCAATTACAACGGTTCATTTGGCCTATCTCATATAGCTAGAAAAAAAGAGCTGATGAATACTTATGAGTTTGTGAAGTTACAACAAGAGACTATGACTCCAGCGGACTTTTCTTCCAGATATTTGGTAAATGATAAGACTTCCCGGGAAGATTATGTGGATTATCCCACAATAGACTGGCAGGATCTGATTTTTAAGCAGGCTGCAACACAAAATCATAACCTTAGTATTGGAGGAGGAAACCAGAACACCAGATATTATGTGAGTTTTGGTGCATTTGATCAGGACGGAATCATAAAAAATACAAACTATAAGCGATATCAGGGGAGAGTATATTTAGATCAGAAGGTTAACGATAAGTTGCGTTTTAATGTAAATGCCAATTATTCAAACTTTACTATAACAGGGGAATCGCCATCCCAGGTGCAATATTCAAACAGTGCAAACCTAATCAGGAACGTTTGGAGTTATAGACCCTTATCTACAAGAGAATACTTTGATATTACTCAGGAAATGATTGATGAGACAATTGCAACGTCTTCAGACATGCGCATAAATCCATTGTTTATTGTTAACGAAGAATATAGAAAGCGTTATAATTATCAGGCTCGAGTAAATGGAAATTTAGATTATCTAATAACAAAAGGGTTAAAGCTGAGAATCTCTGGAGGGCTTACAAAAAATGATATGCGAAATAACTTTTTTAATAACTCTCGAACAAGGTCAGGTAATCCATTCAGAGATTTAGGTGTAAACGCTCGGGTTCTGGATAATGGTTCAACTACATGGTTAAATGAAAATACCTTGACCTATAACAGTACTTTTGACAAGAAAAGATATCATTCATATGATGTTTTGATCGGACAAACTATGCAGAGCAGCAAGACAGAATCTATGGATCAAACTATTATCCAGATTCCTGATGAAACTCTGGGCATGGCAGGAATTGGTTTGGGAGAGGTACAAAGATTGATAAACAATCTGACCGAATGGAGATTAAATTCATATATAGCAAGATTCAATTATAAATATAGATCTAAATATTATTTTACTGCCACATTCAGAGCAGATGGATCATCAAAATTTCCAGAACATAATAGATGGGGATACTTTCAGTCGGTAGCCGGAGCCTGGAATGTAAGTCAGGAAGACTTTGTTAAAAATTTAACATTCTTATCAAATCTTAAATTAAGGGCAAGCTGGGGTTTAACAGGAAATAATAGGATTCCTGACTTTACTTATTGGACCAATGTTAGAACAGTTAAGTTTGATGAAGGACAAATCCCACAGACAACCTATCCTTTTGGTGGAGTAAATTCCTATGGCTCTATTGTCACTTCTCCGGGGAATCCAAACCTGAAATGGGAAACTACTGCGCAAACTGATGTTGGTATTGATATGAGTTTGTTTAATCAGAAAGTAAATCTAACAGTGGATATGTATCGTAAAAACACGTCAGATTTACTTTTAAATGCAAACATACCTACATCTACAGGATTTCAGAGTGCCTTGTTAAATATTGGTGAAATTAGAAATGAAGGATTGGAAATAACTATAGATAATACAAATCTGACTACCCCTAACTTTAAATGGAGTACCAGCTTTAATATTTCATTCAACAGAAATAAAGTAATGGCATTATCGGGAGATCAGGAGAGTCTAATCAGTATCATCTCATATAGTAATGCATACATTGCCAGAGTAGGGCAGCCATTGGGCATGTTGTATGGACTAGAATATATGGGAACATATAAATATGATGATTTTGATGCTTTAGCAGATGGAACCTATAGATTGAAGGGGCATATACAAGACAATGGCGCAGCAAGAGCAGCTATACAACCTGGTGACAGTAAGTATAGAGATATTAATGGAGATGGTATAATTAACAGTTTAGATGCCACTGTATTAGGAAGAGGATATCCTATCCATTTTGGTGGTTTGACCAATCGGTTCGAGTATAAGAATTTCGATCTGAATGTATTCTTTACATGGAATTACGGCAATGAAATACTATTTGCAGACAGACTTACTTTTATGAGAACCAGACAGGAAATAAACGTAAATAAATTTGCAGACTTTGCTAATCGCTGGACACCAGATAACCCTACAAGCGATATTCCAAGAGCAAAAGATTCGGGATTAGCCAACTATTCAAGTTATGACGTAGAAGATGGATCTTTCTTAAGGTTAGCGAATGTACAATTAGGGTATGAATTACCTTCATCTGTTTTGAGACGCTTAAAAGTTAAGAAAGTAAATGTCTTTGTATCAGGACAGAATTTATGGTTGCTGACCAATTATTCGGGTTATGATCCAGAGGTTTCCACTAAACATACAGCACTTACCCCAGCATACGATTCTTCAGCGTATCCAAAATCAAAGGTGTTTAATTTTGGAATTAACGTAAATTTTTAAGGCTATGAAAAAAATCATCATATTAATATCGGGAGTATTTATGCTTGTTACTTCTGCATGTAACAAGCTCGAGGTAGAACCTAAAGGATTTGTTGATTTGGGACAGTTCTATAAAACAGAGGCAGATGCTTATAAAGCATTAACCGCGATATACGTTCCCTTAGCTCATTCTTCATTTTATGGCAGAGATTGGTTTTTTGCATTCAATATTCTGGATGATGTGACCTATTACGATAGAAATTATACCAATGATGATGTTTTTATCAATAACTTCAACTATACCAATACAAGGCTGAATAACCTGTGGAAAAATCTTTATGACGGAGCAAACAGAGCTACCATCTTCCTTGAAAATATAGATAAAATAAATTTTGCAGATGAAGATCTGAAAGAAGCATACAAAGGGGAAGTCAAATTTCTAAGAGCATATTACTATTTCATATTAAGTAGTATGTGGGGAGATGTTCCGTTAAGACTGACAGGATTTACATCTGTTGATCAGGAAATGTCTATGCCGGCAACTCCCAAAGAAGAAGTATTTGATTTTATAATCCGGGAAATGGAAGAAGCTGAAGCTATGGTTTATCCGGCAACAAACTTTAGTCACATGGGTAGGGTAACCAAAACTACAGTTCAGGGAATACTAGCAAGAGTGTATTTAAAGCAGGCAGGTTATCCCATTAATAAAGGAAAGCCAGCTTATGAAAAGGCTTTGCACTGGGCGCTTGAAGTAAAGAGCAGTAACATTCATAAGCTTAATACGGTTTATAGAAATATATTTATCAATTTAAGTCAGGATAAATACGATACAGATTTTCGGGAAAGTATGTGGGAAGTAGAGTTTTCCGGTGATAATAGAGGCAGTAATCAAACAGCAGGTTTTTTAGGAAGTTATACCGGAATTTACTGTAATGATAACGTTACGCCAACAAGTCCGGGCTGGTGTTATGGCTACGTATCAACAACTCTGAAAATGGAAGATGTATATGTAACAAATCAGACAAACGGAACAACAATAGACACAGCTCGAAAAAATTGGAATGTCCCTAATTATTATTACAGCTATAATGCAACCACAAAATTAACTTCGAAACTGGAACGGGCGGCTAATCAATTAGTATATAGAAACGCAGGTAAGTTCAGAAGAGAATTTATTCCGTCAGCTTTAAATTCTGCGAATGAGGCTACACCTATTAATTTCCCCATTTTACGCTATGCAGATGTTCTTTTAATGATAGCAGAAGCGGATAATGAAGTGAATACAGGCCCTACATCTATAGGTTTAGAGGCAATTAATGATGTTCGCAGAAGAGCTATGCCCACTATACCATTGATTGCTCTGGGCGATATGGATTATTTAGCCTTTCAGAAATTTATAAGAGACGAAAGAGCACGCGAATTATGTTATGAAGGTACAAGAAAATTAGATTTAGTGAGATGGGGCATTTATGTATATGAGATGACAACAGGAAGAAGAGAAATGATGGATGACGCAAGGTGGCATGCCAATAAGCAGTTCGCTTCTTACATAATAAATTTTACGTCTGCTAAACATAATCTATACCCAATTCCAAGTTTAGAGATGTCGACAAATACAAAAATCAGACAAAACCCATTATGGTAATAATAATATAATACTGTTATGAAAAAGATCTTTTTATTCCTATCTCTTATAACGCTGCTCGCCTGTGAAAAACAGGAAGATTTAGCTAAGTTTACTGTGTCATTAGACCCTAATAATACATATATTGCAGGAGATCCTGTTATATTTAACCTAAGTGGAAACCCGGACTATATATCTTTATTTACAGGTGAAAAAGGTAGCCAGTACGAATATAGAAACAGAACTTCTGTTAACGAAGAAGGAACTAAATTAGTGTTCAGATTTTCTGCTCTTGTTTCCCAAAGAGCACCTGAAAACTCATTGGATTTTTTGGTGTCAACCGAATTTGGAGGCATCACTAGAAAAGGATATAGTACAGATTCTGCACTGCTTAAAAATACTAACTGGACGGTTCTGACATCTGAATTGAATTTGCCTACTGTCCAAAATGGTAGCTCGAATGTTGAAGTTGACCTAACAGAGTATATAGATAAACCAACCAGTATAGCTTTCAGATACCAAAGCGATGCAAGGGCAAATGTACGGCAACCGCATTGGGAATTAACAAATATTGGCCTGTTTTTGATTAGTCCTGATGGTGTAGAAACTCCTGCCGAATTAGATATACAAAGCTTATTTGGAAATTTTGATTATCAGGATAAAACCAATCCATATTTATACAACACAACATCAACCAATGAAGGAAAGTGGTACAAAAGAACTGTTAACAACTCAATTAACCTGCGTTGGACAGAGAAAGGAACCAATAAACCTTCAAATCTGGATTATCTGTTTATCAATCCAATTATACTTAACCAATCAAAACCGGATATGCCTATCGGGATTAAGAGCGTTCATGAAAAATTAAGTTCTTACAGTTATGTGTTTTCTGAACCGGGCACTTACAAGGTAGTATTTGTGGCAAAGAACCATGATTATAAAGAAGATAAAGAAATAATTAGAGAGGTAGTAGTCAATGTTAATTAAGTTAAGAAAAATAGGATTTACATTTGGTGCAAGTCTTCTGATATCACATTTCGCAATCGCCCAGCATATAACTAAAAATTCATTGGGAATTGAAATGTCCGAAATTCCAGCCGGTGAGTTTTATATGGGAGCTAACGATGTAAAATACGGAGCAGATGAGAGCCCGGTTAGAAAGGTGAAAATAGACTACTCGTTTAAAATTTCTACAACAGAGATTACCAATAAACAATACGAAGCCTTCGATTCATCTCATAAAGTTTTAAGAGACAAGTCAGGCTTTTCAAAAGAAGACAATGAAGCAGTCGTATTTGTAAGCTGGTATGATGCGGTAGCTTTCTGTAAATGGTTATCCGCAAAGGAAAAAAAGAATTATAGGTTACCAACAGAAGCCGAATGGGAATATGCCTGCAGGGCCAACACTTATTCAACTTTAAATATTGGTGATAAATTACCGGAACAAATTCAAAAAAATCAGGATAACCCCGAGGAGGTATTGCCGGTATCTTTAAAAGTAAAGAACGGTAAACCAAATGATTTTGGTTTATACGATATGCATGGCAACGTAGAAGAGTGGTGTATGGATTGGTATGGGCCATACCAACCATCAGATACATTAAACCCTGTAGGTTATGCCAGTGGAAATTACAGAGTTACAAGAGGAGGTAGCCACAATAATTTTATACATAATTATCGGTCAGCAAATCGGTCAGCCTTAATTCCGGAAGACAGAAATTATCTTACAGGTTTCAGGATTGTGGAAGTTTCAGGTGTCTTGTCACAACCAACATTGCTTGATACTTTTCTTACGGTTAATCAGAAAGATGTAAAACAACAGGAATATAAATGGCTTACACCATCAAAAGAACCTTTTTTTCTTGAACCGATTCAGTATGTGAAAAATCCTGCCTGCGACAAAAAACAGTTATATACTCATAATCATTGTCCGGCAATTACATGGTGTAAAAATGGAGATTTACTGGCTATCTGGTTTTCTACAGAAAGTGAATTTGGTACAGAGATGGAAATTTGGGCAAGCAGGCTACGGGCGGGAAACAGTGAGTGGGACGAGGCATCTTTGTTTTACAAAGTGCCAGACAGAAATATGACCGGTTCTTCTTTGTTTTATGATAAAGAAAGCGGTACTCTGTTCCATGTAAACGGTATTTCAGCAGCAGGTTGGTGGAAAAATATGATTGTAACCATGCGCACATCGAATGATAACGGCGCAACGTGGTCAAAAGACCAGATTATTGCCCCCGAGCATACAATGAGACATC
>NZ_JBEBVH010000189.1:0-8062 GCF_040392825.1 Pseudopedobacter sp. | reverse complement strand
ACGATCTCCAGACAATAAAAACCGCTACCTTAAAAAAATGCATCAATGTTTCTCAAACCTGGGAAGAAGTTTGGCCAAGAGTAAACGAAGGTGCTTTTGTAATGAAGCACAAAGGTCTTTACTACATGACTTATTCCGCCAATAGCTATGAAAGTCCGTTTTATGGAATTGGCTTTGCAACAGCCTCGTCTCCTGAAGGACCATGGACAAAATATGCATCAAATCCAATATTACAAAAACCTCAGGATTTAGTAGGCGTAGGCCATAGTGCCATGTTCAAAGATAAATCCGGTAAGCTGCGGATTGTTTTTCATGCACATCATAGCGCAACCAGCATACACCCAAGGGCAATGTACATTGCCGATGTCACATTTACAGATGATAACATCCCCGTGATGAAGATCTCTAATGATATCCTTAGACCAAAATTAAAAAGATAAGATTGCTGCTACATGAAAAAGCTGTCAGGTAGTTTTATATTGCTCATTTTATTGCTTCTTCTGCAAGAAAGCACTTTTGCTCAGTCAGAAAAAGTAAGCTCTGGTGTTCGTATCGCCTGGGATTATGCTTCTATGCAGCAAATTGCAGAAATGGGAGGATATCCAAGACTAGCAAGATTAAAAGATTCCTCGATATTTGTAATTTATGAAACCCGAACCGGCGATATTCACTTTAAAAGAAGCTGGGACAACGGAAAAACCTGGAGCACCCCGACAGCTATTTTTTCTAAATTCTCTTATTCATCACTAGACGGAAAAACTACCGTCGTGAATATTGCAAACCCCGAAGTCAAACAATTACAAAACGGAGATATTATTGTCGCCTGCAATTACAGACCCAGACAAGAAGAAATTGCACCCTACTCTATCGTGATAAGGAGAAGTTTAGACAATGGTCGGACGTGGTTGCCGCCACAAACACTTTATGTGGCGGCGCCACGTTTTGGCGACGGCTGCTGGGAACCTTCCTTTTTACAGTTACCCGGCGGAGAATTACAAGTTTATTTCGCTAACGAAAACCCATACCGTCAATCTGACGAACAGGAAATTTCAATGGTAAAATCATTTGACAACGGTAAAACATGGACCGAAAAAGCCTTTACCGTTTCATTCCGAAAAGAACGAAGAGACGGAATGCCCGTTCCAATTTTAATAAACAATGAAATTGTAGTAGCGATAGAAGATAATAAAACCGATCGCTTTAAGCCTTATACCGTCAGAACAAAAATTTCTGATAACTGGAGCCAGCCGGTATTGTCCGAGTCTGGAAACAGAGATTATGCATTGGATACCCATATCCCTGATTCTGTTTATATGGGCGCTCCTTACCTTTTAAAACTCCCCAATGGCCAAACACTATTATCTTATCAGACTAATGAAAACAGGGCTCACGACTGGGAACTTTCTACAATGGAAGTCGCAATTGGCGATAAAGAGGCCAGAAATTTCGGAAAACGAACCCGTCCATTTAACGTACCTCCGGATAACGAGGCAAAGTGGAATTCAATAGCTATGTGGGATGACCAAACGGTTGTCGCTTTAGCTTCCACAAATTTCAAATCTAAAAACGTTGCTCCCTGGCTAATTAAGGGATACATTATTCCTGACGTGATGAAAGCAAGCTCTGCCATAGAGGAGTTTCCGCTTTTTATAGGATCCAAATCCAATAGCAATCTAAGAGCTGGAATAGCCAGTAAAAATCAGGAGATCAACGTAAAATGCAATATCTCTGAAAAAGAGACATCTCAATCCGGAAAAACAGGGATGTATCTGTTCTTTCTTTTAGATGGGAAAAAACACAAAATATGGTCTTCCAAAAATGGAACAAACCAACTCTATATTGAAAAAAATGGACAATGGAAGCCGGTTTCCAATTTTGTTAAAACAAATACCGAAATAAATGACAATGGATATCGTGTTTATTATACCATCCCTTACAAGAAGCAATCAAAAAGTTTACAAATAGGACTAGCGTTATCTTCTTATGACAATAATGGCAGTTTTTATACCGAATACCTTACCGATATGAATGAAAGTAATGCCGACTCCTGGATTAAAGTTGTACTATAAATTATGATTGAAATGAAAACAAAATTGCTTTTAGCCTTTATGCTCGCATGTGGTCATCTTGTTTCTAAAGCACAAGAAACGAAGGTACAATATAGCATTTCCCTAAAAACTCCCGGAAATGAGGCAAAAACCTATAATCTGCAAAACAACAGTAACGGAACGCTTACAGCACAGGAAAATATACCTGTTGAAATAAGACAACAGATTACCAGTAACGGAGAAACAACACGAATAGAAGTAAATATAAATGCCAGAGAAGAAGTCTACTACAGTTTCGAAGAAGTTTTTAATATAGCTTCTTTTGAACATCAAGACTGTCAGTTCTTTATGCCGGGCTTTTGGTATCATAAGAACCTCCGCTCTCCAAAAGAAGCTCCTTCATTTGCCACAAGCGATAGCTGGCAGGTTCGCGAAGACAGATTAAGCACTCCGCTTACCGGTATTTTTAATGAGAAAAATGGAGACTTTTATACCGTCATCAGATTAGATCAGCTTAACAATGAAAGCTTAACCACCCATAATACCGGAGAAGTTATCCTCAATGGTAAAACAGATTTGGGATTTACCGGATTTAGAAATATCAATGGCTCTTCGGCTCTGGTTTTTGGATTCCCTTATAACGAAGCACCAAAGACCTATATCAGGAAATTAACGCTGATACCTGCGGTTAAAGCCTTTGAAAAACTGGAAAAAGGCGGAAGCAGAAAATTAACATGGGAAATCAGAAAAGGAAAAGCAAAAGACTATGCCGATTTTATTGCTAAAGCATGGACATATTCCTTCGACACTAAAAAACCGCAGCCGGTTAATAATGCATACACAACTGTAGAGGCAAAAAGGATTTTAACTAATTTCTTTAAAGAAAGCTATGTAGACCAATATGCTTTAAAGTATTATTCTGGAGTAGAACTGCGTACAGACGATTGTAAAAGTACCGGAATTGCAGAAGTTGGTTTTGTGGGAAGAGTACTGTTAAATGCCTATAACGCTTTAGAATATGGCGAACAGAACAATGACCAGCAATTGGTTAGCAATGCAAAGGCTATTTTTGACAGTTACCTTACGCATGGATTTACTTCTGCCGGATTTTTCAGAGAAGTGGTAGATTTTACCCGAAACAAAGAAGAACACATTTATAGTATCCGCAGGCAATCTGAAGGAGCATTTGCCATTCTAAACTATTTAAACTACGAAAAGAAAAAAGGAAGAAAACATCCCGAATGGGAAAACAGGGTTAAAACATTATTATCAAACTTCGCAAAGCTTCAGAAGCCAGACGGAAGTTTTCCCAGAAAATTCGACAACGATTTACAGATAAAAGATGCGAGCGGAGGCAGTACTCCGTCGGCCACATTACCTTTAACAATGGCTTATGCATATTTTAAAGACAAGAAATACCTTGAACAGGCCAAACTAACCGCTGTTTATCTGGAAAAAGAAATCATATCAAAATCTGATTATTTCTCGTCTACATTAGACGCAAACTGCGAAGACAAAGAAGCCTCTTTATACGCTTCTACGGCAATGTATTATCTGGCTATGGTCTCTTCCGGGAAAGAGCGTCAGCATTATACCGACTTATGTTCAAAGGCAGCCTATTTCTGTCTAACATGGTACTATACCTGGGATGTCCCTTTCGCTCAGGGGCAAATGCTGGGCGACGTTGGCTTTCAGTCACGCGGCTGGGGAAATGTCTCGGTTGAAAATAACCATATAGATGTTTTCATTTTCGAGTTTGCAACAGTCTTAGACTGGCTGGCACTGCAGAGAAAAGAAGACAGATTTTCCAAATTCTCTTCAGTAATTAAAAGTTCTATGTTACAATTAATGCCGGTAAAAGATCACATGTTCAATATTGCGAAAGTGGGCTATTATCCAGAGGTTGTACAGCATACCAATTGGGACTACGGAAAGAATGGAAAAGGTTTTTATAACGATATCTTTGCTCCGGGCTGGACAGTGGCTTCCTTATGGCAAATGTTAAGCCCAACAAGAGTAGAAGACTTTTTTAAACCAACCAAAAAATAAATCCTATGAGAGCGTATTTTTTTAAGATGATGTTTATGCAACTTTTAGTTATGTCCTCTTGTTATGGCTGTAAAAAGAACAATAAATCTTCTTTTGAAGTACCCAAAACCAACGAGTATTTTAATCCTGTTCTTAGCATAAGCTTGCCAGACCCAACCATTATTAAAAGTAATGATGGCAGTTTTTATCTATACGCAACAGAAGACACCAGAAATGTCCCAATTTATAAATCTTCAAATCTGATTGACTGGAAGTTTCAGGGAACAGCCTTTACAGATAATACCAGGCCAAACTTTGAACCGAACGGAGGAATATGGGCCCCGGATATCAATTATATAAATGGAAAATATGTGCTGTATTATTCCATGTCGGTTTGGGGTGGCGAGTGGACTTGCGGAATTGGAGCAGCAGTATCTGACAAGCCCGAAGGCCCGTTTACAGATAAGGGAAAACTTTTCAGGAGCAATGAAATTGATGTGCAAAACTCAATAGATCCTTTTTATATAGAAGAAAATGGGAAGAAACATCTGTTTTGGGGGAGCTTTAGAGGCATATATGCAATAGAACTTGCCGATGACGGTTTATCCGTTAAACCAGGTGCACAAAAGCAACAGATAGCAGGTACTGCATTTGAAGGAACCTATATTCATAAAAAAGGTGATTTCTATTATCTCTTTGCTTCAATTGGCTCCTGCTGCGAAGGAGTAAACAGCACTTATAAACTGGTTGTTGGCCGATCAAAATCCTTGATGGGACCTTATGTAGATAAAACCGGAAAAAACATGATGGACAACGGATATAACATTGTAATCAGCTCTAACAGCCGTTTTGTAGGAAACGGACATTGTTCTGAAATTGTTCAGGACAAAGATGGAGCCGATTGGATTTTTTATCACGGCGTAGATGTTAACAATCCAAAAGGGCGTGTGCTTTTATTAGATCAGGTAAAATGGGATAATGAAAACTGGCCTTATGTAGAAGGAGGTTCTCCATCTTTAAAATCTGTCAAACCTAATTTTAACTAGAATATTATAACCATGAACAAGATTATTTCTTTTATACTGTTAATCTTTCTGTTTTCCTGTTCAGAAAGCAAAAAGGCACCAGCATTGTTGGACGCTCAGGCATTTTCTAAGGAAATAGATGGTAAAAAAGTCTCGCTTTATACCCTTGAATCTAAAAACGGATTGATTTTGCAAGTAACCAATTTCGGACTGCGAGTGGTTTCCCTATGGGTACAAGATAAAAATGGGAAATACGATGACGTTGCGGTTGGTTATGAAAATATAGACCGGTACATTAACAATACCGGAGAACGCTTTTTAGGACCAGTTGTTGGCCGTTACGCCAATAGAATTGCTAAAGGGAAATTTACTCTAGACGGAAAAACATACAGCTTACCTATTAACAACAACGGGCAAACATTGCATGGAGGCATTAAAGGTTTGGATATGGTTGTTTGGGACGTCGATAGTGTAGCTAAAAACCTAATCCGTTTCTCTTATCTGGCTCCGGATGGACAAGATGGATTTCCGGGAAATCTAAAAATAAACGTAGAATACAACTTAACAGATGATAACGAATTTAAAATCACGTATAAAGCAACTACAGACAAGCCTACTGTTGTCAACTTATCCAATCATACATTTTTCAACTTGAAAGGTGAAAGCAATGGAACTATAACAGATAACGAACTGACAATTTATGCCAGCCACACCACTCCAATAGACAGCGTTCTTATTCCTACCGGAGAAATTGCTTCTGTTGAAAATACACCATTTGATTTTAGAAAGCCCAAAACTATAGGCGAAAGAATAGAAGAAAATAATCCACAGCTTAAAAATGGGAAAGGTTACGACCATAATTGGGTGTTAGACAGAAAATGGACTAATGAAGTTGAACTTGCTGCTGAACTTTTTGAGCCCAAAAGCGGAAGATTACTACAGGTTTATACAGACCAACCGGGGTTACAGTTTTACAGCGGAAACTTTTTTGACGGAAAAACCAATGGAAAATTTGGAAAACCTATAAAATTCCGTGAAGCTTTGGCTTTAGAAACTCAAAAGTTTCCAGACAGTCCTAATCAACCCAATTTCCCTTCTACAAGGTTAGATCCCGGACAAACCTATACTCAAACTTGTATCTATAAATTCTCTATCAGAAAATAATCCCTTCCATATGAGACATTTTATAAAAAGAACACTCCAAATAATTTCCGCAGCAGCATTTACACTAAATATTTTTAGTGCAAACGCTCAATGGAAACCTGCAGGAGACAAGATAAAAACACAGTGGGCAGAGCAGATAAATGTAAATAGCGTACTTCCCGAATATCCAAGGCCAATTATGGAAAGAGCAGATTGGCGAAACCTAAACGGACTTTGGGAATACGCCATCTTGCCTGTCGGCAAAGCAGAACCTAAACAATTTGACGGAAAAATATTAGTTCCGTTTGCCGTAGAATCCAGCCTGTCTGGAGTTCAAAAAGAACTTGGCGGCAATAACGAGCTTTGGTATAAGCGATCTTTCGATATTCCTTCCGCCTGGAAAGGCAAAAATATCCTGCTTCATTTTGGCGCTGTTGACTGGAAAACAGAAGTTTTTATAAATGATATTAAGATTGGTTCACATATCGGCGGATACACGCCTTTCTCATTCGACATCACTCCATTTCTTACCAAAGGAAACCAAAAGCTGGTTGTAAAGGTTTGGGACCCAACAACAGACGGGTATCAGCCTGTAGGCAAACAGCGTAAAAAACCAGAAGGAATCTGGTACACTCCAGTATCCGGAATCTGGCAAACCGTTTGGTTAGAGCCTGTAAATTCACAACACATCGCACAGGTAAAAAGCTCATCAGATATCGATAAGAAAAAGTTAATTTTTGATATACAAACCACTGGAACAAACTCTGCCAATATTATTGAGGTAAAAGTAAAAGACAGTGGAAAAACCATAAGCGCTTATAAAGCCAAAACAGGACAGTCAATTGAAATACCTGTTGAAACAGCAAAGCTGTGGAGTCCGGAGAACCCTTTTTTATATGATATAGAAGTAGCTCTGTTTAAAGACGGAAAAGTCATAGACAGAATAAGCAGTTACGCAGCCATGCGAAAAATCTCTACCAAAAGAGATGAAAATGGCATAGTAAGGCTTCAGCTGAATAACCAAGATTATTTCCAATTTGGCCCGTTAGACCAGGGCTGGTGGCCAGATGGTTTATATACAGCACCTACAGACGAGGCTTTGGTTTACGATATTCAGAAAACGAAAGATTTCGGATTCAATATGATTCGTAAACATGTAAAAGTTGAGCCTGCCCGCTGGTATACTCATTGCGACAGACTGGGGATTTTAGTTTGGCAGGATATGCCAAACGGCGATAAATCTCCGCAATGGCAAAACAGGCAATATTTTAATGGCAGCGAGCTAATTAGAAGCGGCGAATCTGAGGCTAATTATCGCAAAGAGTGGAAAGATATTATGGATTATTTATATTCACATCCTTCTATAGTGACCTGGGTACCTTTTAATGAAGCCTGGGGGCAGTTTAAAACCCAGGAAATTACAGAGTGGACAAAAAACTACGATCCGTCCCGACTGGTTAATCCCGCAAGTGGAGGAAATCATTACCGTGTTGGAGACATGCTGGATCTGCATAATTATCCCGGACCGGAAATGTACCTTTATGATGCAGAAAGAGCAACTGTTTTGGGCGAATATGGCGGTATTGGCCTCGCATTACAGAACCATCTTTGGCAACCTGAAAAAAACTGGGGTTATATTCAGTTTAAGAATTCAAAGGAAGTTACCGATGAATATGTGAAGTATGCCGAAAAGCTGAAAAAGATGATTAGATCCGGCTTTTCTGCGGCCGTTTACACGCAAACTACAGATGTTGAGGGAGAAGTTAACGGGCTGATTACTTATGACCGGAAAGTTATTAAAATGGACGAGCCAAGAGT
>NZ_JBEBVH010000188.1:0-8079 GCF_040392825.1 Pseudopedobacter sp. | reverse complement strand
ACGGCTTGTTCCCATGTTACACCAACTACAGGATAGTCCTGATAAGCCGGATGTCTTAAGTAGTTGCTTACGTAGGGTTCGTTATAAGCCAAAGGGCTTCTCCATACCAGTGTATCAGGAAGTGCTTCATAATACCATCTTGGGTCTTCGGCAACTTCTCTAATCCAGTTTAGATACTCTAACCAGTCAACATTGGCAACTTCTGTTTCATCCATATAAAAAGTAGGTACAGTAACTCTCTTTTTCGGTGAAGTATGGTCAAAGCCGATATCATCTATAGTTGAGCCTCCCATTACAAAGGTTCCACCTTCTATATGAACTAATCCTGGCCCGGGAGTAGGTTTTGTTTTTGCCATAACCTGCAGGGAGCCTGGTCTTTTGTCATTGTACAGTGCCCCGGTTTTTCCTGACACTTTGGGTGCAGAAGAGGATTTTTTATTACAAGACGTAGCCACACAGGAAACAGTAATACATGCTATAAAATAAGCAATGATATTTTTCTTCATTCTATTTTCCAATTTGAAAGCCTAAAATTAATAAATTATATTAATTGGGCATTAATTTTAAACTTTAATCTTCACATTATCAAGTCTGGTAAGACTGGCTTAGATTACGAAAATCAGGCAATTAAGTTACAAAATATTGAAAATATAAAATGCTTTTTTATTTTTAGAGAGTTGAAATCTTACTTAGGAGTTTTTGACTCAATTTGGTTTAGTTAGATTCTTTTTGAAAATTTAAATATAAAGGTTTAAAAAAGAATAAAAAGTTATAGTTTTATAGCATGAAGAAAAAGAAATATTTCTCCTTATTTGTAGGTTTTTTTGTGAGTTTCGGCGTAAATCAGGCCGTTGGGCAAGATGTTAGTTCGGATGGTAGGACTGGTAACATTGTTTCTACAGGAGTACCTTTTCTTCTGGTGGCACCCGACGCAAAAGCAGGAGGAATGGGTGAAGTTGGTGTGGCAACAGCTCCGGATGCCAATGCTATACATTGGAACCCATCCAAGTTGGCCTTTTTAAAAGATGCCTATGGTATTTCCGCAAGTTACAGTCCATGGATGCAAAAGTTTGTTCCTGATATTAATATCGCTTATTTAAGCGGTTACTATCGGTTAGATGAAAGAAATGTGCTTGGAGGTTCATTGAGATATTTTTCTTACGGAGATATTGAAATGAGGACCGGGCCAAATGAAACGGATAAGACAGGAACATATAACCCAAATGAATTATCTGTAGACGCGTCTTTAGCGAGAAGTTTTGGTAATAATTTCTCCTTAGGTACAGCAATTAGGTTTGTGTACTCCAATTTAACCAGTGGTATGGTGAATACGGGAAGCCAAAATAGAGCAGGTACGGCTTTAGCAGCTGATGTATCTGGTTATTACAGAAGCGATAAAAAGCCGTTTTTAGATAAAGAAGCTACTTATACAGCAGGAGTCAATATTTCTAATATCGGAACAAAAATATCTTATACAGATGCCGGACCAAAATATTTTATGCCTACCAATTTGAGATTGGGTGCGGGTATTACCTATCATATAGATGATGAAAACGATTTTACATTTACTGTAGACGCAAACAAATTGTTAGTACCTTCAGACCCAAATAGTACCAAGTCTGTTCCGGCAGGGATTTTTGGCTCTTTTGGTGATGCTCCGGGAGGCTTTTCCGAAGAATTGCAGGAGGTAAATTTTGGATTTGGAGCAGAATATTTTTATAACAAGCAATTTGCAATAAGAGCCGGTTATTTTTACGAAAATCCAAATAAAGGAAATCGTAATTATTTAACACTTGGTGCGGGACTTAAGTATAATATAGTCAATATAGATATGGCTTATATTGCGGCAAATACACAAAAATCGCCTTTAGCGCAAACGTTAAGATTTTCTTTATCTCTTAACTTTGCCGAAGTTGCTGAGGCGGTTAAAAAATAAGAAATTTAGTATATTAAAAGGACTTGATGATTAATCATCAAGTCCTTTATGTTTTTATTGGGGTAATAATGAATAAAATCTTACTTGGTTTATTTACTTCTCTTGTCATTTGTTTTGGTACAAAAGCAAAAACTGCCAACGATAGTCTGTATGTCGGTTTAAAAAACGGAAGAATCATTAAAGCGAAAACACTGGAATTAAAGTCTCCGTTATTCTCAGAATCTTATTTACTGGTGAATGAAACGGAAAAATATAAGATAAATACAGTGAAATTTTATAGAGACCTGGAAGGTTATTTTCTTAATGACCCGTTGGGCAGTAGTGGCGAGCGTTTCTATAAAAGGGAGTTCCAAGGGAAAATAAGCTTATATTCTAAAACATATTATAACCAATCTGGTATGGGAATGGGAAGATTTGGAGGAAATACTTTTGGAGGAGGAACGATGTATACGGGAGGAATAATAACCAGCAATAAGGTGGAGTTTATACAAAAGGGAAAAGGGAATTTGGAAAAATTAAACTATAAGAATCTTTACGCTGTCACGAGTGATAATGCGGAATGCGCTGAGTTATTAAGAAAGATTAAAAATCTGAATACTTTTAGTGCTATTTCTTATGGTTCCGGTGCTGCTTTAATTCTTTCCGGAGCTATTCATACAGCGAGCCTAAACAAAAACTCGGGCCCACCGCCGTATCCAGATACGGACATAAAATTTTCTCCAATGTTAATTGCGGGATTGGTAGCAGTTATCGTCCCTTCTTTTACTATAGGTTCGAAAAAGAAGAAAATGCTAAAGGTAATAAGTATTTATAATCAATAAAATGAAGATTAAAGTTGGCTTTGGGTTTGATGTGCATCAATTAAAAGATAATCATCCGTTTATTGTTGGTGGTGTTAAATTAGAGCACCATAGGGGTGCATTCGGCCATTCGGATGCAGATGTATTGGCTCATGCTATTTGCGATGCACTTTTAGGTGCGGCAAATTTGGGAGATATTGGTCATCATTTCAAAAATACGGATGAAAGATGGAGGGGAATCAGCAGCCTTATTCTTCTGACAAAGTGTGTAGAACTGATCGGAGAAAAGGGTTTTAAAGTGGGAAATGTAGATGCTATGCTTTGTTTAGAAGCCCCGAAAATTAAACCATATATAAATGAGATGAAGGCAAATATTGCTAAAGCAATGGGATGTGATGTTGAAGATATTTCTATAAAAGCAACCACAGGGGAAACGATGGGTTTTGTTGGCCGCGAGGAAGGAGTAGTTGCTTATGCAACTTGTTTAATACAAAAAGACTAAAAATAAAAAGTCCGGTATTCACCAGAATCCGGACTTTTTTATATTCAACATTTGTTATTTTTTCTCGTTCTGAATGTTGGAGAAATCCGCAGCACATTTGCCGCAATTACTTGCACATCCCTTTTTTGCAAAAACAGATCTGTATACTAACCTGGAAATGTAGAATACAGCCAGTGCGAAAATAGCGAAGACTAAAATAGTTTGCGTATCCATAATAAGTTCAAAATTAAGCCTTTGTTTAGAGTGTTATGTCATAAAAATTTAAAAAGGCAAATATTATTTTTCCAAATTTCTTCGTATCTTTGCGCAAAATTTTTTAAGCAGTTCTTGCATGCAAAACATTAGAAATATAGCGATTATCGCTCACGTTGACCACGGTAAAACTACAACGGTTGACAAAATCTTACACACTTGCGAAACATTCAGAGACAACCAGGAAACAGGAGAATTAATTCTAGATAATAACGACTTAGAGCGTGAAAGAGGGATTACAATCGTTTCTAAGAACGTTTCTGTTAGATACAAAGATGTAAAAATCAATATCATTGATACTCCGGGCCACGCGGATTTTGGTGGTGAAGTAGAACGTGTATTGAAAATGGCAGATGGGGTTTTATTGCTTTGTGACGCTTTTGAAGGTGCTATGCCTCAAACTCGTTTCGTAACGCAAAAAGCTTTAGCTTTAGGTCTGAAACCTATTGTTGTTGTAAACAAAGTAGATAAAGAAAACTGTCGTCCGGAAGAAGTATATGAACAAATATTTGATTTGTTCTTCAATCTGGGAGCAACAGAGGAGCAATTGGAATTCCCTGTTATTTACGGATCTTCTAAAAACGGATGGATGAGCACAGATTGGCAAAAACCAACTGATAATTTCTTCCCCTTATTAGACACAATTTTAGAGCATATTCAACCAGCTCCTTTTAAAGAAGGAACGTTGCAAATGCAAATCACTTCTTTAGATTATTCTTCGTTCGTTGGTCGTATAGCTATCGGTAGAGTAGCAAGAGGTACCATAAAAGAAAATCAACCTGTTTCTTTGGTAAAAAGAGATGGTTCTGTTGTAAAATCAAGAGTTAAAGAGCTTTATACTTTCGAGGGTTTAGGTAAAATTAAAGTTTCCGAAGTAAAATCAGGTGATATCTGTGCCGTTGTTGGAATTGATGGATTTGATATTGGTGATACGATCGCTGATTTCGAAAACCCCGAGCAATTGGAAGTTATTTCAATTGATGAACCAACAATGAACATGTTGTTCACGATTAACAACTCTCCTTTCTTTGGAAAAGAAGGAAAATTTGTTACTTCTCAAAAATTGAGAGAACGTCTTTATAAAGAGTTAGAGAAAAACCTGGCATTGAGAGTTGTGGAAACAGACCAACCAGATGCCTACCTGGTTTACGGAAGAGGTATTCTTCACTTGTCGGTATTGATTGAAACGATGCGTCGTGAAGGTTACGAGCTTCAGGTAGGTCAGCCACAGGTAATTGTTAAAGAAATTGACGGCAGAAAATGTGAGCCAATAGAAGTTTTAACTGTAGACGTTCCCGGAGATGTTTCTGGTAAAGTAATCGAATTGGTAACTCAACGTAAAGGTGAGTTATTGATTATGGAGCCGAAAGGTGATTTACAACATTTAGAATTTGAAATTCCTTCTCGTGGTATTATCGGTTTGCGTAATAACGTCTTGACAGCAACTGGAGGCGAAGCAATTATGGCGCATCGCTTTAAAGATTACGAGCCATGGAAAGGATCAATCCCTGGACGTTCAGCAGGTGTGTTAATTTCTATGGATAAGGGACAAACAACAGCTTATTCTATTGATAAATTACAAGATAGAGGTCGTTTCTTTGTGGAGCCGGGAGTTGATGTTTACGAAGGGCAGATTGTTGGTGAGCACATTCGTGACAACGATTTAGTTGTAAACCTGGTAAAAGGAAAGCAATTGACAAATATGAGAGCTTCTGGTTCTGATGACAACGTTAGAATTGCTCCGGCTATTAAATTCTCTTTGGAAGAGTGTATGGAATATATTCAGGCAGATGAATATATCGAGGTAACTCCACAAAGTATTCGTTTGAGAAAAATATACCTGACTGAAAACGAGCGTAAGATTAACGCTAAAAGATTCACGACAGAATAATTATTTATGTAACGATATCGTTTATGAAGAGTCGGGGAATTTTCTCCGACTCTTTTTATTTTTGTTGAATATGAAAAGAAATAGATTTTTACTATTCATTCTTTTGGGCGTGGTTGTAATTATTGTTTGGAACTTCCTAAGCCAGCCCGGAGTGAAAGACCTCAAAGGAGATTTTAGAGAGATTTCTTTTATTAGGAATGAACAAAATGATGGTCCGGTTATTCGGGTATATGCAGTATCTGTTTCTGGAGAGTACTGGGACGAAATGCAGCAATACGGAGATTTTATGCCGCACACTAAATATGGAAATACAAAAGTTTATTTCTTTAAAGATAGCGGGGGCCTACCATCAACATTAAACTTGCTGGAACCACAGGTTCCGCAGGAATTTCAGTCTGATTGTTTGGCGGTTTACGAAAAAGATGGGATGAGTCAGGTTAGTTTCAGAAAATATCCGTTTAAATAAAAGCTCCATGAAAAAAGCATTTCTTTTTATCACATTAATGGTAATTTTCTTTTCTGCTGCAGCACAAAATGTGACATCTAAAATTTATAATCCAACTGCTGATGCGCAAAAGGATTTAGAAAATGCAATTGTAAAAGCTAAAACAGAAAGCAAGAATGTTTTTATACAAATTGGAGGAAATTGGTGCGTTTGGTGTTTACGGTTTAACGAATTGGTGAATGCGGATAAAAATCTGAATAGTTTACTTAACGACAATTTTGTTGTTGTACACCTGAATTATAGCAAGGAAAATAAAAATGAAGCTATATTAAAACGATTGGAGTTTCCGCAGCGTTTTGGTTTTCCCGTTTTTGTAATTCTGGATCAGAACGGGAAAAAAATACATACACAAAACTCGGCTTATTTAGAGTCGGGTAATGGACATGATACGGAAAAAGTGTCCAACTTTTTGAAAGCGTGGATACCTAAAGCTTTAGACCCAAAAAATTATACAGATTAATTTTTTGCTACAAAACTTCGGATTTCATTTTCTGCCTCAAGAACAATTTCTTCGATGGGTTTATCAGCAGGTTCTATTGACGGTAGAACTGTGAATTTCAAATGATGGAATGGACTTAAAGGAAAATAACCGTATTTATTCATTTTCCAGGAGTTTTCGATAGCAATTGGAACAATTAAAGAATTTGGAGCTCTTTTTAATAAAGTAGCAATTCCACCGACATGGAAAGTTTTCATAACGCCAGTTTTTGACCGGGTACCTTCCGGGAAAATCACAGCACTCCAGTTGTTTTTTTTCATTCTTGTGCCCAAACCCGCAATTTCTACAATACTTTGCTTAGAGTCTTTGCGATCTATATTTGCGCCACCGCCGTATTTTAAGTTAAAGGATATAGAAGGAATACCTTTTGTTAATTCTATCTTCGAAATAAATTTTGCATGATATTTTCTCAGAAACCAGATCAACGGCGGAATATCATACATACTCTGATGATTTGCAACAAAGATAATCGGGCGTCCTGTTGGTACATGTTGCTCATCTGTAAATGAAACACGGCAACCTAATACATAGTAAGTACTGATTAGAAAAGCATTTAAAATGTCTACTGCATGCTTATGGGCTGTGTAGCCACCCAATTTCAAGGAAAGCCATTGTATTGGCTGAAAAATAATCAGCACTAATAAGAAATACAGGTAGTGTAAAATGCTTAAAATATATCCGAAAAACTTATTCATATGTTTACAATGGGCACAAATTTAAAATAAAAATCATTAAGCACAGCGTGTGCAAGGACCGGGAGATAGATTTTTATTTTGAGAACTTTGTATGCTTTGCTGTTTTAAAATGAAAGATCATAATATCTAAAAGTACTTCTCGAGCTTTAATCCGTAACTAAATAATTGATTTTCTCTTTTTGTTCTGGAAATTTTATTAAAGGTATATTTGGTTTCAAAAGAAAGCCAATTTGTCAATTTAATACTTAAACCGTTGTTGGATTTGATGATGTAATCGGCCTTTTTATCCAGAGAATTCTGGATAAAACTGGTGCTTTGCAGGGTGAAAATTTTATTAATAACAAATTTAAAAGACAGTCTGAACGAGTTTCTCCATGTGCTGTAAATTTCCTGAGTGTTGTCTGTAAGCATAATATCACTTCTGTCAAAAAGAATCCCGTCGCTGATATTTAATTTTTGGTTGTTTTTGTTGATGATATTATAGGCGAGCCCCACTCCTGTTAATAACTGATTGTTAATTTTTAATGAATAACTTGTGTTATAATTTGCCAGCCCCCAATAATATAAATTGGAAGCTTTTCTGTTGTAGATATTGAAATCCAGCGTTGTTGAAAAGTCGTTGTTACTTAACTTTTGGTTTTGCTTTCCATAAATCCAGTTACTGTAAAAATTAGATTCGATAGCTTCTTTTCTTATCTGAAATTGAAAACCATTGTTTAGCAAATAAGAACTGCCATCCTGGGTTTTATTAATGGAACCCGAAGACACGAAATTTATATAATACTTCGTACTGTCATTAAACTGCGAAAAGCCAATTTTAGTAAGTAGTATCAATGGTAAAGTGTAAAAGAATCTAAGCATTTTATACAAAACTCTGCGCCTTTTTATTTCTCTTTCGGATTTAGTCTGATATAATAAGGTTTAGGTAATGTTTTTGTTTTCGATAATTCTAAAGAACTCATCCCGGTAGGTGTCTCCAACTGGGATAATCTTATCTGC
>NZ_JBEBVH010000187.1:0-8174 GCF_040392825.1 Pseudopedobacter sp. | reverse complement strand
GCTCTATGTTTTTATATATCAGATAATTATAAGGGTTACTACTCTTAGTTGTATAGGCTGGCCATGCTAATATTCCATATTTTTTTGAAGTTTCTTTCATGTATTAGATCTCCGTAACTTACTTGTTAGATTTAATTGTATTTTATCTTTTAAATCCTTTGGAATTAACAAATAGACAAAGAAAATATAGGTAATAATTCCGGCGAGAATTTGTGCTATAATTTTATATAATATAAACCAGTTTGATATAACCTCACCAATGAGATAAACACAGGCCATCATTAATATAGTCGAAAAAACGGAGGGGAGCAACCTGATTATGTACGACTGCCAGGAGCATTTTATGAGTGTTAGCGCGCACCATACAGAAATTGGATATAAAAGTAATGCTCTAAGCGCAAAAGCCAGAGCTGTTTGAACAACGCCATATCTGGCAAATAATACAAAGGCAATGATATTTGTAATGGCATAGAGTATAGTTAGCTTTGTTTGCCACTCTGGCTTATTTCTAACCAGCATAACACTTTGATTGTAGTATCCTATAGAGAAAAGAAAACCTGTAAGTGTAACAATTTGCATAACAGGAGCGGAAGCAATCCACTTTTCTCCAAGAAGGAATAAAGTTATATCTTTCGATAGTACGCTTAATCCTCCGAATAAAGGAGCTGTGATGAATGCCGTAATTGTTGTTGTATCTAAAAATGTGTTTTTAAGTTTATCGTTATCATTCTTAATCTTAGCGAATGCAGGTAGAGAGACACGAAGAAGAGACGAAGATATAACGGTATTCAATGTGTTAATAATACGTTTTCCTGTAGCATATATTCCGTTTGCAGCCGCACCTAAATAATAAGTAATGAAAAAGGAATCGCTGTTTTGGTTCGCAAAATTAGTTAAACCTGTTAAAGCAACATGCCTTCCATAATCTCTGATTTCAACAAATGCCTTCTTTCTGAATTTAAATTTAGGTTTCCATGGAGTAACCAGCCAGATTAAGAGCAATTCTAACAGAGCTGTGCTGGTTTGTTGAGCAACTAAACTGTAAATACCAAAACCACGGTACGCTAATACGATGCCTATAATGCCGCCTAAAAAAGTAGAAATAGAAGATCTTATGGCCAAAGATTGGAATTTCATATGATGCTGTAGCCAGGCCTCATGCATTCTTCCCAGACCACTGGTTAAGATAATAAAACTGGTAGCTTTTATAACAGCTGCTAAACCATCATTTTTTGTTAGAAATTCAATAAGATTTGATGAGAAGAATAATAGCAAAAATGCAGGAATTGAAACCAGAATACATAATACAAAGCCTGTATTATAATCATAATCAGAGGGGGCAGATTTTCTAACTATTGCTGTTGCAATACTATCAAAAACCACATTCCTTACGACCTGAACGAATAGCATTGCAAATGTAAGGAGTCCTATAATTTCGGGAGCTAAAAGCCTGGCGAGGACAATAAAAATAGCAAATGTGAAAGCCTGTTTGATAAAGTTATCCAATATAGACCATATCGTTCCTTTATAAAATGCTTTATTTCCCATATTCTATTTCCACAAATCTAAAGGAAATGCTTGTAATAATTTTTGATGGTCAAATTTAAGGGCTTGCATTCCGCCCATTTCTAATGCCTCTTCAATAGACCTGGCATAATCCATTTCACCGTTTCGGCCTGATCCCTGATAATAATCATTATACTTAAACATATTTTCCTCTTCACTCAGACGAATATACCTGGCCGGAATACCGAAAGATTCTGCTAAAATTAAACCATGAAGAGAACTCGCAATAATAAATTCTGCTTCGAGAATTTGTGCAATACATTTATTCCAGCTATTCAATGGAGAGATCACATTTTTCCAATTATTTGCCTGTGCAATACTTAAATCATGCAGGTTTGGTACAATAGCATATTTTCTTTGTGGTGATTTTTGAAATTTTCCTTTAAAGATGTGCGGTATTAATAAAGCCGGGTCTCCGTAAATCTG
This sequence comes from Pseudopedobacter sp., assembly GCF_040392825.1. Lineage (NCBI taxonomy): Bacteria > Pseudomonadati > Bacteroidota > Sphingobacteriia > Sphingobacteriales > Sphingobacteriaceae > Pseudopedobacter > Pseudopedobacter sp. The sequence continues at coordinate 6,182 of NZ_JBEBVH010000187.1, read as the reverse complement.
AGGAACAGCTATACCTCTGCTTAATAAAAATTCTCTCGTAAGCGGTCCTCTTACTGCTCTAACATCCAGATTGTGGTATTTATGTTCATCTAAACTTATTTTTCCATTGAATCCCGTTCCCCAAATCGTATCATCATTGTTGGCGAAGTGCAAAACAGATCCTAAAGCCACAAGCCGGGAATTATCGGTTGTTTCTTCTTCCAGTATAAAATTATTATCTGCAAGAATCTTACTAACGATTACGTAGGATAAATGATCGCCAAAATTTAGGGAACCATCCCGAGGTTTCCAATAATAAAAATCCACATGATTAAAAGGGAGTCTAAATTCTGCCGTTGGCGATTGGATATTTAGTTTCTGCAAAATTTTTTCCTTAATATTCATGAGATATATAGCTGGTGTAGAGATGTTCCTGGTTATTAAATATTCAAAAAATTCAAGCTTAAATAAAAGCAAATACTTAGTGGATTACAAGTTTAATTTAATATTATTTTGACTTCAGCCATATGCCAGATTATTTGTATTTTAAACCACAATTATTAGAGGCGCAATTTGATGAATTTTGTTTTTTTAAGCTTGCAAAGAATAAATACCGACAGAGAATCTACGTCGACGGGTTTAGCAAAGGAGCTTTCTAATCAGCAGCATAAGGTTTTGTATGTTAATCCGCCCATAAATAGAAAGATCTGGTTTGCAAGCGATAATGATAAATTTATTAATGAGCACATTCAGGAAATTAAGGATCAGAAAGATGGTCTTATAGAAATTTCGCCCAACTTATATAGGCTGAATACACATTGCATATTGGAATCTATAAACTGGATTCCAAATACCATGATATTTTCGGTTGTAAATAAAATCAACAATAAAAGGTTAGCCCGCGAAATCCTAAAAGCGACGCAAAAGCTTGACATGGATAATTTTATCCTGATAAATGATAAAGACATGTTTAACAGTTTTTATTTAAAAGAACTTTTAAAACCAAAAGCTTATATCTATTTAGACAGGGATAAAACAGTCGTAATGGATTATTGGAAAAGACATGGGACTAAGCTGGAGCCTAAATTGATTCGTAAATCTGATGCTGTCATTTGTAACTCTTACGATTTCGAAAAATATAATAGACAATTTAATCAAGACAGCTATTATATTGGAAATGGTGTGGATTTAGGATTGTTTGATGTTAAAAATCAATATGAGATTCCAAATGAACTTAAAAATATTCCTAAGCCCGTAATTGGTTATGTAGGTGCTTTGCTGTCATTACGCCTGGATATTGATTTAATGTTTTCTTCTGCAGTTAATAATCCGGATAAAAGTTTTGTATTTATAGGTCCCGAAGATGACGATTTTGCAAAAAGCAAACTACACGGATTGGAGAATGTCTATTTTCTGGGGAAACGACACAAAAATATTGTTCCGGCGTATATTAACTATTTCGATGTATGCATTAATCCGCAGATTGTTAATGAAGTTACTATTGGGAACTTTCCTTTAAAAATTGTCGAATATTTGTCGTTAGGAAAGCCGGTGGTAGCGATAGAGACAAATACGATGAATGAGCTTTTTCCGGAAGTAACTTATATAGCAAAAAATCAACCGGAATTTGATAGGCTTATAGATAAGGCAATAAGGGAAGATAGCGATGAGAAACGTGAACGAAGAGTTAATTTTACAAAGCAATTTAGCTGGAATAAAGTGGCTAATAATGTTTTGGCCGTTATTAAAAAAATAGAAAACAGAAAATAGAAATGGGATTATTTAAGGCTCCTGAATGGATTAACGATTTTGCTTTTGATTATCAAAAAGCCTATGACATTCCTCAAAACGTATTTGACGAAATTAATGTTGGTTTAGATAGATTACAAACAGATAACCCGTTAGTTACTATTTTAATTTCTGCGTGGAATGAAGAAGTGAATATTTTAAGATGTATTGCCAGTCTTTCTAAACAAAAAACCAATATTCCTATAGAAATTATAATAGTGAATAATAATTCCCATGATAATACACAATATACTATAGACAGATTTCATGTAAGGTCTTTATTTCAGGGAACTCAGGGCTGTGGACCTGCCAGACAGTTAGGTCAGGAAAATGCAAAAGGTAAGTATATTTTATTGGCAGATGCAGACTGTCTTTATCCGGATTGCTGGATAGAAGAAATGATGAAAGTTTTGCAGAAGAAGGGGGTATCTTGTGTATATGGAAGATATTCTTTTATTCCGGAAGAAGGATTTTCCAGAATACAGTTATTTTTCTTTGAGAAAATGAAAGATGTGATTGCCGAATTCAGACATCTAAGAAAGCCATATTTAAATTGTTTTGGAATTAGTATGGGCTTTGTAAAAGAATACAGCTTGAAAGTAGGTTTTGTTATGACCAAGTTTTGGGGAGACGATGGAAAAATGGCTTTAGGACTGATGAAATATGGTAAAATAAAGCAAATGAAAAACAATAGGGCCAGAGTGTGGACCGGTGTGAGATCTTTGCAACGAGATGGAAATTTCGCAGAAGCTTTAGTGAAAAGGTTGAAAAAAGAAGCTAAAAGATTTAAAGGGAATTTCGTTGGCAAACTACCACAAGACTAGGCCTGTTTTCTAAATAGTAAGGGTATTTTCTCTACAATATTACCTATTTTAACTAAATACCTTTTGAATTCGCTTACAGGCTTTGTGTTTCGCCATTCGGTCTGGTTGAGGTACTGATAAAATAATTTCTGATAATCTTTATTATAATTATACGTCGAATAAAACGGCTTTCTATGAAAAAAATGTATCAGATTAGGTTTTGGATGATCTCCGTTTGAATAATAATTCCATAGTGCATCTATCTGTTTCCATTTTTTATGTAAAACCGTATTTAAACCATATTGGTCACTAAAAGTAGCAAAATCTCTATTTTCGTTCACACAATGGATTACTTTGGGAGTAACATCGCTTTGGATCCATTTTCTCAGGTCCATTAATAGTAAACCTGAATTAAAATAGTTCTCTGAACCATCTAAGCCCAACTCTTTATAGTTCTTTATTCCAATATTTACAGTTTTACATATTGAATCTGTAACCGCCCCGGCAATATTGTCGCCTATATCTACATTCCAAAGTTCAGAAATATCAGTTAAAACAAGCATGTCTACATCCAGATAGAGTGCTTTTTTAATATTATTAGGTAGGAAATAAGGAATAAATAGCCTCATAAATATGTTAAGAGGATAAGTGTTTTTATCCAGTGGCAAGCTCATTCCCTCAGGAATTGCATTTCTGCTATTTATCCAATTAATGGTTATGAACCTGTCAGATATCGATCTTTCTAGTTTTATTTTATTATTTTTTGTTACGTCATCATCTATAATCCATACATCTATATGCTCGGAGCTTACATGATTAATTTCAATTGATTTTAATAAAGCCGCCAGCATAATCAGGTAATGATTGTCGCAGGCTACAACGAGCGTAATATTGTTTCCTTCGGTCATCTTTTTTAAATTAAACGCTTAACAGGAGGTTTTTCTTTTGGATAGTTCTTTTCATCCAACTGTCTGGTAATGGTAATTATTGCAACAACTAAATAAAAATATATACTGGTAGGGAATTGAACTATAGCTTCCTGTGGATAGCTTCCTACAGCTAATACGAATGCTATTAATGTCATGGCTAAACAATAATTTTGCAATTCCGGGTCACGAATCTTGAAATAGTTATTTATTCCGCTACGCACAATACCAAATAATAAGGTACAAAATAATAAAAGCCCAGCCCAGCCCAGCTCAACCGCGACACGAACATAACCGCTATCGGGTGCAAATCCTGTAAGCACCGAATGACGTACCATTTGCTTTCCAGTTAAGCTCACAGCACCAAGTCCGGCACCAAAGGGATGGTCTTGTATATAGGGTTGTATTCTTTTCTGATTGATAGCTCTTACATTAAAAGAAGCGTCCTGTGAAGGCTTAAATGCAGACTGAAATCGCCTTATATTGTAACTTGACGTAGGAACATATACAAAGAAGGCCAGAAGAATAAAGCCGGCAGAAGCAAACAGAAGCACGGTACGGTTAAGTTTTAAAAGTACCAATAATCCTAAGGCTGCAGGAATAAGTACATAAGCACCACGTGTACCAGAAAAAATCATTGCCCAGATAAAGAAAAATGCAAGCGCACCCAATACCACTTTCTTCCACAATTTCATATGATTTAGCATCATAATCACACACAAGACAGCGCTTATGACCATATTATAGGAAAATGCTACAGGATCTGAATATATGGAAAACTTACGCCATCGGCCAGCTATAAAAAGCAAATTCCTGTACTTTGGATCTGAATTGATAAACCGTTCTTCAAAAGGCAAAAAACCAACAAACTCCTGCCAAAAAGCATAAATAGCACCAATAAGAGTTAAACCTATCCAAATCTTAATCAGGAGCTTTATAAAGGCTGCACTTCGTATATGATATACAAAAACGAAATACATAATCATTACCGCAGCAACAGATCTTATAGTATAAAGCCAGGCTAATCTGGATTCTATGATAGGATTGGCAACCTGTAAAATGTTATAAGCAATCCATATTAAAATAAGTATGGAAATAGAACTTTTGAAGATTCCCCAGTTTGGTTGTTTTTTTTGTTTAATAAAAAAACCGATAATCAGCAGAAGTTCTATGGAGTCTATTACAGTACCAAATCGAGCCCCATGTGGGTAAACCACATGATAAAATAAGCGGAGACTAGGAGTGTGATGATTCCGAATTTTGGAAAAAACATGATCCCGTAGGCGATAGGAAGTCCAATTAAAGTGACCAAAATAAGAACAACAGCAGTTAGTCCTCCGGTTATTACCACTATTCCTAAAGCTATACATAAAATTGTGAGCAATAAATAGCCTATAGGACTATTCATTTTCTTAACGAAAATATTATCCTTTAGGGCAGATGAAAAGCTTGAGCTTTTGGAGCCAATATTTTTGCCAACCTCAATTTTCAGTTCGTTCACTATAAAAACAAAAGTTTAAAAAAGAAAAAGTATATGGCTATAAAAACAAGGGCAATGGCAACTTTCCTGATAGTATTTTGGAATTTCTTTTTATAGAAATCCTTATCGAGAACAGCTCGGTCTGGTTTTATTTTCATATCTCTATTCTACTTCTTCTATGTTTTTTATATGGTAATGTTGTGTTGCAACAGAATGTTTATTTGCATTTTTACTTCTTATTAAAGATATCAGCTGTAAGAAAACAAATTTCGGAATTCCAATCAGCGATAAATATATTTTTTTATCTGTATTTGAAAATATCAAAGAAAGTGCAAAACCTATAATAAACAGTGTAAATGCTGAACACCAAACTGCTATACCAATAATATTTCCTGTGACAATGTCTATGAATAAACATATCAGAGAAAGAATTAAAAAAATAAATAAAGGTGGTCTTAATAATATCAGACCAAAAAGTGTCTGATTTAGACTTAAATTCTGAATTCCCTTGCCTAATAAAGAAAAACCTAATCCGAAGTATTTAAACCATGTATTTATCCATCTGGCTCGCTGTTTCACAAGTTGATCAGACTTTGAAGTTTTTTCATCAAATACAACAGCTTCCTGTGCAAAGGCAATCCTTAAGTTCTGTTTCACTATAAAATATTGCAGTATCTTATCAAATCCGGCACCTTTTACGTGGTTATGCTTTAGAAAATCCTGATAAAGATTAACATTGAAAGCCATTCCAGAACCGGCAAGTGTAGCAGAAGATCCTAACTGATGTAATATTTTACCGTCATAAAAATGATAATAAATATCTCTTGCAGCATCCAACCGTGAGTAGGTTGTCTCTATATTTTTTGCAGAACGCACACCTTGTACGGCAACGTAGCCTTTATTAAAATATTTATTTAATTCCAATAAGTATTCTGGATGTACTAAATTGTCGCTGTCAATAATTGTTAATCTTTCGTGATTTCTGATAAAATGATTTATAGCATACTGATGAGAACCTGTATTACTGGCTATAACATGCTCTGGTTTCAGTAAAACAACTTTATCATCTTGAAAATGAAGATTAGAGATATCACACTTGTCTGCAACTATATAGATGATATAATTGCTGTAATTGAGTTTTTTAATTGATTTAACTACCGTTTCCAGGTTATCGGTGAATTGGTAAGCTGTAACGATAATTGCATA
>NZ_JBEBVH010000186.1:0-8309 GCF_040392825.1 Pseudopedobacter sp. | reverse complement strand
GGGTTTTGAAGTCATTGTAGGAAAAACAGTTAGTTCGCAATTTCATCAATTTGCCGGAGATGACGAATTAAGAGCTCAGGAGTTCCAGGACTTTGTCAACGACAATTCTATTAAAGCAATCTTCGCCGCCAGAGGTGGTTACGGAAGTGTAAGAATCATCGACAAAATAGACTTTTCAAATTTGCTATCTCACCCAAAATGGATAGTAGGATTTAGCGATATCACTGTTTTCCACTGCCATTTAAATAGATTAGGCATTCAAACTATACACGGACAAATGCCTGTAAATATCCCGGATAGTACCGCCGAGGGAATTGAATCTCTAAGAAAAGCACTAACCGGAGTAAAAATTAAATATCCTGTAAATGGACTAGAACTGTTTCCTAAAGCGGAAATCATTGGGGGAAACTTAAGCATTTTACTTTCGGTCCTTGGCTCCGAAAGCGACCCGACATATGATGACAAAATTCTCTTTATAGAGGATATTGATGAGTATTATTATGCTGTAGATAGAATGCTGAGAGCTCTGGACCGGGCTGGCAAATTAGAGCACTTAAAAGGTTTGATTGTTGGCGGTTTTTCGAATATGAAAGATAACGATATTCCTTTCGGATTTTCAGTAGAAGAAATTGTAATGGATGTTGTTTCTAAATATAATTATCCGGTAATTTTTGATTTCCCTGCAGGACACATAGAAAATAATTGGGCTTTAGTATTGGGAAGGAAACTTCTTTAAACAAAAGCCAGAGAAGAACTCTCTGGCTTTTGTTATTTGATTTAATTATTATATCCCGGATTATTCGGTTTAATATTCGGATTTGCGTCTAGTTCTCTCTGTGGAATTGGAAATAACTGCTTATTATCATTCACAGCTAAATTCTCCGTATCGTTGTTTGATATTGCTCCGGTAATGTTTGGCCTTGCTGTCACAATTCCGTTTCTCAGATTGTCTTGCCATTGATGTCCTTCAAAAGCAAATTCAAAATTCTTTTCCTTTAAAATTTCGGCCAATGTAACAGCTCCTGTATAAGCGGGTAAACCTCTTTGAGCTCTCACTGCCGACAAATCTGCCTGTGGACTTGCTCCTAATGTTGTACCCTGTTTAAAGTTAGCCTCAGCTCTTATAAAATACATTTCAGCAAGCCTTAATATTTTAGGGCTGTACATCCCTGGAATATTATCTTGCATATAGAATTTTGTAGTAATTAATGCTTCTGCAACCTCATCTTCTTTCATTACTCCAGTTTTTCTAACGTCTGCATTATCATACGAATCATAGAAGCTCGGCCTAACGAAAAAGTCACCGTATCCTCCTAATTCCTTTACATATAATTGACCGTAGTTATCCGAACCTAAATCTTGAAATTGAGTTATCTTAGCGGTAAAAATCTCTTCAGACTGTCCTGGTGTTGCCCAGAAAACATCATATCTATAGCTATTTGGGGGAGTTAATTCATACCCTGCATCAATTACCCTTGTAGCTTCTTGTATCGCCAGATCGTTACTTACTGCGTCTCCTTTATACAAATACACCCTAGCTAATAAAGCAGATGCAGCGTAAGATGTTGCTCTAAATTTAGTATTAGTATCCTCTGAAAGATCAGCCTTAGCTTCTATCAGATCTTTAATTATCTGATCATAAATAACTTTAACAGTCTCTCTTTTTGGAGTCGAATTGCTTTTATCTAGCACCAATGGAACACTTAAACTTGCCCCATTATCTGCACTATAAGTTTTGCCGAAAACACGTGTAAGGTCAAAATAAGCAAGTGCCCTCACAAACTTGGCTTCAGCAACTAGTTGGTTCTTTTCATCTACCGTTCCATCGGTAACGTCGTTTACTCTATTGATAACATTATTTGCTCTCGCAATGACATTATATATTCTATTCCAGACATCAGTAACGTCTACATCCGAAAGCGTATAGTTATATTGGTATGAGGTACGATATCTGTTAGAGTTTCTAGCAGCAATATACATGTTTGAGCCTCTTAATTCTAACATCGTTGGGTATGTTCGTCCATACCACTCCAAGCTTCTGATACCATTGTAAATACCGATTGTTGCAGATCTCAAAAGCTGAATATCAGTGATCGCATCTTCGTCCTGCATAGCATCTTGAGGTTTTTGATCCAGTTCATCTTTACATGAACTAAAGAATATTACACCCGCAAGTATAAACAGTGTAATTCTATATATTCTTTTCATGATTTTCTTTTTTAAAAGTTTTATAACACTTCATTAAAATGTAACATCCAAACCGAATGTAAAGATTTTACCTACTGGATATTTGAAAAACTCAACGCCATCTGCTTCGACTTCTGGGTCAATTCCAGAGTAGTTTGTCCAGGTAAGTAGATTTTGTCCTTGTCCGAATATTGTTACTCTATTAAGCCCTGACTTAGATAACAATGTGGTTGGAAGTGTATAAGACAACCTTACATTTTTTAAACGTAAATAATCTCCCTTTTCCAGGAACCGGCTAGATGCAGAAGATTCATTTTTGTTTCCTCCTGCAATTGGTTTTGGCCTTTTCGCTGCTACACCAGGTGTTGTCCAAAAATCTTCAGAAGCGGAAACTAAATGATTAAATCCACTATTGATGTATGCTGTATTTTCTAGATAACTAGCCGTTTGGTTATAAATTTTATTCCCTGTAACAGCATATAATAAGAAAGATAACCCAAATCCTTTGTAGGTAATTTCATTGTTTAAACCAAAAGTATATTTTGGTAGAGCCTGTCCAAGTAATCTTCTCTCGGCATCGTTATAAACATTTGTTGTTGTCCCATCAGCTTTATACCATAAAGGATCACCATTGGCTGCATCTACACCTGCCCACTCCCTCATATAGTAAGTTCCAATAGAATTACCCTCTCTAACAATTTTTATCCCACTAATTAAGTCCTGATTATCTTTTGTTTCTAATACTTTATTTTTATTGTATGAAAAATTGAAGTTGGTTCTCCATTTTAAATCGCCTTTATCAATATTAACAGAGTTAATACCTAGCTCAAACCCTTTGTTTTCAACCTCACCTAAATTAATGGGCATGGTTAAGAAACCAGTTGTGGAAGAAATAGGTAGTCTAAACAGTTGCTGATCGGTAATTTTTGAATAAAAATCAGCTTCCACATTTAATCTGTTGCTTAGAAATCCTAATTCCAGGCCTATATCAAAACTTTTTGTTTTTTCCCAGCGTAAATCATCGTTACCTAATTGAATAGGTGCAATACCCGCCAAATCATTATAATTTACTGGCTCCCAAAGCGTATAAGCCACAAAGTCACTTAAACCATTAAGATTTCCTGATGTACCATAACTTGCTCTCAACTTGGCATTTGAAAACAGCGTCTGATCTTTCATAAAGTCTTCCTCTATAAATCTCCACGCTCCACCAATTGCATAAAAAGTCTCCGCCTTATTCTTTGTAAAGTTAGAAGCTTCATCGCGTCTTAAACTAAGATTTAAATTATATCTGGATTTATAAGAATATGCAACGTTACCAATATAAGATAGAATAGCTTGTGTAGAACTCAAGCCTCCTACAGATACTGGCAATATAGCAGAGTTTAAAGATTTAAATCTCTCATTCGACAAGATTGACTTCCCGCTTGCTTGCAATGTTTGATAATCTTTAAAAGTATATTCTAACATTGCTAAATAACTCAATGAATGATCTGCTCCTGGAGCGTAATTACCAGAAAGCGAGGTTTGAGTTGTATATAATTTGCTTTCATTAGCAGCATCTGTTAGAGATCCATTAGAACCAATACCATCTGAAGTTCTTGCGTCTTGAAACAATTTCTGTCTGGCATTAACCCAATCTATTGCTAAATTTTGAGAGATTTTCAACCAATCAAATATTTTATATTCTCCGTTTAAACGACCTAATGTTCTGTAATTTTTATTATTATTAAAGTTATACTGTGTGTTAAACAGGAAATTATCACCCGTTAAGCCGAACCAGCCACCTTCCATACCGCTATATAAATTTCCATCAGCATCATATGGCGATTGGATTGGAGCTGTCGCCATATAGCCCAAAATAGGGCTAGCAAACCTTCCTCCGTCCGCAGCTGCCATACCGTCACTATAAGTAAGATTCAAGTTCAACCCTACTGAAAAACGATCGTTAACTTTTTGATCAATATTTGATAAAAGAGAATATTTCTTAATATTAGATCCTATCAAAGTACCATCTTGTTTTCCTATACCTGCGGAGAAATAATATCTAGTCCTATCATTTCCTCCTCTAGCTGAAATATCTGCCTGGGCTGATGTTCCAGTTCTAAATGCAGCGTCTCTCCAATCAAAATCAACATTTCCTCCCAGAGCTTCCAGATAAGACGGAATAACTGCCGGGTCCTCCTCTGCATTTATCAAAGCCTGAGTTTCGTAATTAATGAATTGCTCGGCATTCATCAATTTGAAATTTCCGAAATTAGCTTTTGTACTTCCATATTGCGTTCTGACATTGAATTCTGTCTTACCGCTACTCCCCTTCTTAGTTGTAATAACAATTACTCCATTTGCTCCTCTTGCTCCATACAATGCAATAGCGGATGCATCCTTCAATACGTTCATGCTCTCGATGTCATTTGGATTTAAATTGCTCAGAACATCTGTTGGCATAACTTGGTTATCTCTATTTTCATCATCAGGGTCTAAATTTGCCCCGTTTAGTGTACCTCTAGAAATGATAACACCATCGATAACATATAAGGGTTCATTACTAGATGATATAGAGTTTATACCTCTAATTCTTACAGACTGAACTGCTCCTGGTTGACCAGAACCTGTCGTCGCTACAACACCTGTTACTCGTCCCTTTAATAAATCATTAGGATCCACTACCGGCGTATTTGCAATTTGTTCTTCTCCTATTTTACCTATGGCACTGGTTGCGTCGCGTTTATTCTGAACGGTATATCCAGTCACCACCACCTCACTCAATTGCTCTGCATCCGTTGCTAAGTTTACATTTAATACGTTAGACGAAGGCACTGCTAACTCTTGTGTCTTAGTTCCTATAAAAGAAAATACCAAGACTGGATTTGAAACGCTCGTCTTAATTGAATACTGTCCATTCACATTTGTTTGTGTTCCGGAAGCGCTTCCCTTAACCGAAACCGCAACTCCTGGCAAAGGCAACCCGTCTTCAGCCGAAGTCACTGTTCCTGTGATAGTGCGCTCTTGCGCCAACACAGTTGTTGTAACAAACAACAAAATGAATAAACTCTGTACAAGTTTTTTCATGGCTTGAAATAAAAATTAGTTAATATTAGTGTTAATTAGTGTTAAATATAATGTTATCAATTCTTTATATTAAAATTTTACAGTATACTCATGAGGTAACATTTTAGATAGAAAAAAAGTTTTATTATTTATCTGACTATTTACCAACACATTAGCCAACATTCCGCCTATCATACTCATTATTAACAATTTAGTTACAAGCATATTCTACATTAATAAAATAATAAAAAAGGCACTTATATAATGAGAAAAAAGAAGCCTATTACCTGATACATTGTGGTTATGGAAATACTAAATACTTTCAGTCCCAGATAATTTAAGAGATACGAATTCATTTAATAATCAGATATTGATAGCAATCAATTTGTGGATTTAAGGAATACTTTCAGAAAAAATACCTGTCTTTTAACACGACAGGTATTTCAAATCGATTGAACTATGAATTTAATCTTATAGAATACCAATCGGGGATTAGTCTTTAATTAAAGCGCTAACTCTAATAAAATCGGACAATGGTCAGAATGTTTTGCTTCTGGTAAAATGCTAGCTCTTTTAATATTAGCAAGCATTGGAGCAGACAATAAATGGTAATCTATACGCCAGCCTAAATTTTTTGCCCGGGCACCTGCTCTGTAACTCCACCATGTATAGTGATGTGGATCTGGATTTAAATGCCGAAACGTATCTATAAACCCAGAATTGATAAACTTTTCCATCCAGGCTCTTTCTTCAGGAAGGAACCCGGATGAATTCGCATTGGATTTTGGATTATGAATATCAATGGCTTTATGACAGATATTATAGTCCCCGCATATCAACAATTTCGGATAAGATTTCAATAAATCTTCAGCATAGACTTCAAAATCTGCCAGAAACTGATATTTAAAACCTTGTCTTTCATCTCCGCTCGACCCCGAAGGAAAATATGCACTCATTACAGAAAAATCATCAAAATCGGCTCTTATTATTCGCCCTTCATCATCGTAAGGTTCTATCCCACACCCATACTCTACGTGTTTGGGCTCTTTTTTGGTCAATATTGCAGTTCCACTATATCCCTTTTTCTTAGCCGGATACCAAAAGTGATGGTACCCCAGTGCATTCAATTGTTGTAAATCAGCAATCTGATCTGGTGTAGCTTTTATCTCCTGAAGGCAAACTATATCAGCATTTGTAGCTTTCAACCAATCCAGCCAGCCTTTATTTATAGCTGCTCTAATTCCATTTACATTATATGATATTATTTTCATTTCCTAAGTACTTGGTAGGTGAATTTTACTTCTTGTATTCTTCGCCTTGATTCTTATCTGTCTCTTTCAACAAGTTTTTGATTTCTCTTTTTTTCAGAAGACTTGCAGTCATCCTTATATCCTCTAAGGGCCTGTTATTTCTATCTACTTTAACTGCAGAAATAACTTCCAGTACATCTAAACCTTTTACCATTTCTCCAAAAACGGTATACTCCCCATCAAGGAAAGGGTCTCCTCCTATTGTTTTATAAATTTGCTTATGATCATCCAAAATTTTCACTCCTTTATCCTGCTCCATATAAGCCAATTGCATATCGTTATAAATCTTGCCTCCAACAATGTAAAACTGCGAAGCACTTGAAGCCCGTTCCGGATTATTATTCCTTGCTGCTGCCAATGCTCCTTTTTTATGAATTAAATTCGGATTGATTTCCGCAGGAATAGTATACCCCAGATCACCCATTCCCAGAGATTGGCCCGGCTTAGCATTTTTCGAGTCCGGATCTCCTCCCTGTATCATAAAGTCTCTGATAACACGATGGAATAAGGTCCCATCCAGCTTTTTATCTTTAATTAACTTAATAAAGTTATCACGATGTTTAGGTGTTTCATTATATAATTTCAGAACCATATCCCCTTTATCGGTTGCAATTTTTATCATCACTTCTTTGGGCTTTGAAGCCAGGGCCTGTAACGATAGGAACACAAATGCAATACTTATCAAAATCTTCCTCATATTACAATTCGGGAGATAAATCCTGAAAATAATTAACAATCAACGTTCTAAGCAAATGCTCCTGTTCTAGAAGAGTATAATTAGGAATCTGCTTAATTTTTTTCCAATGGGGCCAACCATCCTGATCTAAGCCTTCCAACTCATAAAAGCCCATATCAGAAAAAAGTCTGCAAGTTGCAATATGCATTAATTCTTCTTTTTGTCTCTTACTGAATTTCTGCACTCCTTTACCCAATTCTTGTACACCTATCAGAAACAAGATTACTTTTATATCAGGTCTCTCATTATCAAATTGCTGTGCTAATATATCTTGAAGCCTCGCGAACTTGGCATTAATTTCTTTTGCTGTCATACAAACAAAGATAATCTTATATGATATATTTGAGAGTGAAGCCTGGAACATTTGGTCTTCTTCTATTCCAAAATTACATTTCACAGATATAACATCATTTGTTTTTACATTATCTTTGCAGTTATGGGCATGAATAGGTTTATAAGAGTTTTTGCTTTTGCTCTTCTTTACGCTGTACTGCAGACGGTTATTCCCGTTCATGAAATTCTACATACCCACAAAGAATCGAGGCATACATCTCACCATTTAACCGAGATCCAGGAATACGAAAAGCCCTGCTGTAAACCAGCAAACTACTTCCATCTTAGTTTAGCCATCCTTGCAGAACAAGATTTTGTTTTTAGAAATGTATCCTTTTTCTATAAAGAATATACTTATACCAGTTACCACCATAAAATTATTGCAAACCCAAGCAATAAAGCCCCTCCTGTAGAAATAGCATAAGACAAAATTCAGCTATTTTTTAATTATTATTTTTATGATGACTGTAAAAAAGTATTGTTTAATACTTTGTGCATTGCTTTTGCTATATACGTCTGCTATAGCGCAAAAATGTGATATCGTATTTTATGGAACTGTTAAAGATGGAATAACCGGAAAGGAGCTTCCCGGAGCAAGTATAAGTATTGTCAATACAGCTAAAGAAGCTCCTGCAAATCAACAGGGGCATTTTCACTTTAATAGACTTTGTTCGGGAGACTACCGGGTTGAC
>NZ_JBEBVH010000185.1:0-8322 GCF_040392825.1 Pseudopedobacter sp. | reverse complement strand
AAGGCAAAACTTCTATCAGCGACAGCAGTACCATTATTACCCAACGCTACAGATTCGCTTCCACTCGCTGTGGTAGCTAAACCTGCTGCAAAGGAATAAGCACCACTTGCCCGGGTGTTATTACCGGTAGCAAAGGAATAATTTCCAATATTATTACTATTCCAATAGGTAGCACCAAAACTACCAACATATCCTGCTCTAAAAGCTGCTTTTTCCGGATACCAGATCATTTTGCGACCTTCACCTAAGACAGGGAAATTTTTAGGAGAGCTAGGGATATCCCCGGAAGTTGAGAATAGCACATTGCTATCCACTACATGAAAACCGGTTAATGGATTGTTTGTTCCAATACCAACTTGAGCATTGGTAACATACGTAAATGTTGCAAAAAGGATTAGAGTAAATAATTTTTTCATATACGGTGTGAATTTATATGTAAAGTTATTGTTTTTTTGCTCTTGTTTTTTGCAGATATTCAATAAATACAAATTTGTTTAAAGCGTAAACAGGTGAAATTGAATTTCACAATGAGCTCCTCAATAATATTAAATGAGCTTGATAGAAAAGTGCTCTAAATGTGTGTTTCTTAATTTTGCTATATTTATATATCAGCAATAACAATGGATGTCACAGATAAATTAAGAACTATAAATTACTCGGGGATATTTCTTTCCTGTTTTTCAGACTTTAGTGAAAAATGTATTCATGCCACTCCGGAGCATGTATTGCTGTACCTGTATTCCGGAGAGCAAATAATTGAAGATAGAGATAAAGAAATCACCATACAAGCAGGAGAATGTGCCTTTATCAGACGTAATCATCGGCTAATGATGTATAAAAACAGCAAAGGCGACGAATTGTATAAGGGTATTTCGTTGACATTCAATCGCAATGTTCTACGCGAGTTTTACAGTAAACTAAATAAAAGCAATTTGCCAGATAAAGTATCTGTATCCGAAGAAAATGTGTTTAAGATCGAACCAAGAGCAGATATTACCAGTTTGTTCCAATCGCTTACTCCCTATTTTGATGATAATATAAAACCCACTGATGGCGTTACACATTTAAAGTTGCAGGAAGGAATTTATGCTTTATTAAATAATTCCGATGTCTTTTTCCCTATTCTGTTTGACTTTACCGAACCCTGGAAGATAGATATTCTGGAATTCCTGAATGATAATTATATGGACGAGCTCAGTATGGAGCAGATTGCGTCCTACACCGGGCGGAGTTTAGCTACTTTTAAAAGAGACTTTAAAAAAATTAGTAATCTAAGCCCCCAAAAATGGTTGATTAAAAGACGCCTGGAGGCCGCTTATGTCAAATTAAAAGAAGAAGGTAAAAAGGTGCAGGACGTATATGTAGAGGTAGGCTTTAAAAATCCTTCGCATTTTTCTACAGCTTTTAAGAAACAGTACGGAGTGCCGCCAACGGAAATCTGACAGGTTATTTCATCGCGAAAACGAAATTTATGAAAGAAAACAAGTACGACGATCCTTCATTTTTTAAACAGTATGGACAAATGACCCGTTCGCAACAGGGACTTAAAGGTGCTGGTGAATGGTATATTCTAAAGGAAATGTTGCCAAATTTTCATGGGAAAGATGTATTGGATATGGGATGCGGATTTGGCTGGCATTGTAGATATGCTATTGAAAAAGGTGCTGCGTCTGTTGTAGGAATCGATATTTCTGAAAAAATGCTTGTACGAGCCAGTGAAATTAATCTTCTTAAAGGAATTAAGTACGAACGTATGGCTCTTGAGGACGCGGTGTTCCCTGGAGAAAGTTTTGATATGATATTCAGTTCGCTTACTTTACATTATATAAAATCATACCATATGCTTATCCATAACGTTTACCAATGGCTTCGGCCTGGTGGGCATTTTGTTTTCTCGGTTGAGCACCCGGTGTTTACAGCAGAGGGTAAGCAAAGTTGGATATGCGATGAAGAAAGAAATAAACTTTATTGGCCTGTGGATAATTACTTTATTGAAGGAAAAAGAAATACTATATTCCTGGGAGAGCAGGTGGTAAAGTATCATAGGACGCTCACTACCTATCTTCATGAGCTTTTAAAATGCGGTTTTATAATAAAACAGGTTCAGGAACCGGTACCGGATTCTAAGATGCTAAATGAAATGCCAGAGATGAAGGATGAACTTCGCCGACCGATGATGATGCTGATTTCGGTCGAAAAATAATAGCATTTACAGTAATCTGATTTGTAGAAAGCCGATTCGCTCCATCAGGAAAAGTATTTTGGTAGGGTCCGAATTTGAATCTCGTACAATACCAGATATCGCTGAAATGCAACTTCTGGATTGCTAACTATGTCCATTCAATGCCTGTTTAGGGCCTTTTAAACAATTCTTATCAATTTATTAAAAAAAATATTGAAAAATTTCTATTTCATTTTTTTTTCATTTTTCGCTATTAGGTTTGAATTAACAAAATGACAAATACAATGAAAAAACTATTAACAATCGCTTTTTCGGTAATGGTTATTGCCGGAGCGACAGCACAAGAGAAAAAAGTAGAAGCCTCTGCTAAAGCAAAAGCAGAAAGTAAGACGAAAGTAGATAACAAAGGAGCGGAGATAACCCAGAATGCAACGGCTCAAGGGGCAGTTAAAGCCGGTGAAATGAAAGAAGAAGCAGCGCAAAGAAAAGAAGCTGTTTTACAAAAGGTTGCCGAGAAAAGAGAGGCTGCTGCGGAAAAAGCTGCAGAAGCAAGAGAGAATGCTAAATCTGCAACAGTAGTTAATCATGGTCAGGCTGTTAGTGCCGAAACCCAGAATGGTAATGTTAGCACTGTTGCCAGGTCAAACGCTACGGCAGCTGTAAAAGGAGAGGTGGCAACCAAAGTGAAACCTTCTGCTGTTAAGACAGTAGTTGAAGTAAAACCAGCGGTAGATGCAAAGGTTAAAACAGATGTAGCTACAGGGGTAAAAACCAGACCTGTCAAAGTAAATACGAAAATTAAATCGGCTACAGGCGCCAAACTTTAACAGAAAAACCTAAATTTGAAAGTGTCCGTAATTAAGGCTTATTCGCCTCCGGGCACTTTCTTATATCTTGAATAACAATGATAAAATACCTCATATTGGTTCTGTTGTTTGGATGTATGGGCAAACTGTACGGCCACACTCCCGGTATGGTGGAAATTGAATCTGTTATGTTAGCACAAGATACTTTACAGCGAACTGTAGCTAAGAAAGTACAGGAAGAGACAAAGCAGAAAGCAGAAAAAGCAGAAGGGAAAGTTGCGAAGGCAGCTGACGTTGCGATTAAAGAGGTACCAAAAGCCAAAAATAAAATTGCACCTAAAGCAGTCGGTCCTGCTAAAGTAAACGTAAAAACGCGTGTTGCTGTTCCTCCTGTAAAAGTTCGGGTAAAAGTGAAGGTGAATCCATCCAAAATTAAGCTATAACTTACGCATCGCATTATGAGAACCATATTGATGAACCTGACATTTATATTGGTCATATTTCCCTGTTATGTATGGGCGCAGTCTGATAGCACAGAAACGGAAGAAAAAAAGACCACACTAACGTTGTCTTCACTGGTCAGTTCCAATGCTAGCTACTATGGTCAAGCAGCCGAAAAACAATTACCTTTTGGTTATCTGGATTTAAAGGTACGTACACCAATAGGATGGTATGCTTCTGCTGGAGGATATCAGCTCTTAACGGAAGACGCATTTCCGTCCGAAATACATGTAGGTACCGGTTTCGAATGGGAGCTCGGTAAAAAAGTAGAGTTGGGTATCGGCTACACCTATTCTTTTTATGCAAAAGAATCGCCCTTATTGCAGGCATCTAATCCAAATAGTGCATCAGCATCCGCAAGTTTTACGCATTATTTTAAAACTGAAGTCGAAGCCGATTATAATTTTGGTCAGACAAAAGATATATTTATTTCATTCAATAATTCTAAAGACATAAAGCTGGCCGAATGGGGAAGTAACCTTTTGCATGTCAATCCTGCCCTGAATATTGTAGGGGGGACCCAACGCTTTTATACCACCTATGTGGAAGAACGCAAAACTCAGTCAGGGGGATTAGGAGGTTTGCTTCCTGTGCCGGGAAAAGGACAATCGGAGTTCGTGGAGACGACTGAGGAGTCTACGAGCTTTAATATCTTATCTTACAATATGCAAGTGCCGTTTATCTGGTACCGGGGTCAGGGGGCTGTATTGTTAAGCTACCAATTATCATTTCTAACAGAAAAGACAGAACAGGAAAAAAGACAGAATTCATTTTTCTCTCTGGGCTATTTTTATCAATTTTAATTGAATACAAAATATATCATTGTAAAACGGTACAAAAGGTACTGAAGGAAAATAATATCAGATAATGAAAATCCTGCTGGTAGAAGACGAAGTATATCTATGTAAAGAAATTGTCGAATTCCTGGAACAACATCAGTACGAATGCCAGGCCACGGGCACTAAATCTCAGGCTGTACAGATTCTGAGGGATAGGTTTTTTGATTTTATATTGTTAGACCTGGGCCTGCCTGACGGCAATGGATTTGATATCTTAAAAGAACTCAAGCAAAACCAGCCTAAGACTATTGTTATTATCCTGTCTGCAAAGGGCGATATACAGGATCGCATTAACGGATTGGATTTAGGTGCAGATGATTATCTTCCGAAACCTTTTTCTCTTGCAGAACTTCATGCCCGAATACAGGCCATCATTCGCAGGAGATCAGACAGTCAGGATTCCAGTATTACAATTGGCGATTTTGAAGTGGATATACAGAGTCGTACAGTACACCACAATAAAACGCAAATTACACTTTACAAGAAAGAATTTGATATACTGACCTATTTACTGCTTAATAAAAACAGGGTGTTGAGCAGAACTCAGTTATATGAATACGTATGGGGCGACTTAAGTCTTTCTGAAGGTGATTCTAACCATATAGATGTACACATCAAAAATATACGTAAGAAATTAACACCTTTTGCTAATGTAGATTGGCTGGAGTCTGTACGGGGAATAGGGTATAAAATAACTGCGAACAAATGAATCTAAGTAACAAATTTACGCTGTATTTTTCGCTTTCTAAACTGATTATCATTGGCTTTTTTATCCTATTGCTTCCAACCTTATTTGACTGGTATTCAGTTTATACTATAGACAAATTTCTGGGCATACAACGTCAAAAGGTTTTTCATAATATCGAGAATAAAGGGCTGGATTTTTATCTTGAAGGAGCAGAGAGCTATGGTAGTTACACCATGCTTAAGGAAGATTATATATCCATCCAAAAAACAGATCCACATACAAGCATCAATAAAGAAATCGACAATCAAATACGCATTATAGACCAGGACACTGCGCAATATCGTATATTAAAAAATATCTTCACGGTAGATGATAAAAATTATTATCTGCTGGAAATAGGGCGGTCTGAAAACACCATTACACTTTATAGTAGCCTCTTGCAGCGTGTCAGTCTGGTATTACTAGTTTTTCTCATCCTCATTACCTCTGTATTAGATTTTTTTTATTCGCGAAGATTGCTTCGGCCATTCTGGGAAATTATAGACAAGAGGCTAGTAAAACAACAGTTTCCATTCAACCTTAATTTTTCCTCCATACGCACCAGCACAAATGATTTTATTTTTCTGGACGATTCACTGCAAAAACTAATGGTAGACATCAATAAAGCCTTTAGTCTGGAGCGTGAGTTTACTTCTAATGCATCTCACGAATTGCTTACTCCCATCAGTATATTAAAGAATAAAGTCGAAAATATGCTGGTAGATGAAGACCTCAAGAGCCCGCAGGCAGACAAGCTTCTGGAAATGTCTAAAACACTGGATCGTCTAAGCAGGATTGTTCGCGCTTTGTTGTTTCTTGCCCGTATAGACAGCGGACAATATACAAAACGAGAAAGTATCAATATCCATGAATTGCTGCAAGAGATTCAGACAGAATTGACTCCGCTTATGGATGAAAAGAATATCAAATCTACGCTGAACATAAACTACCATTCTCCGCTGGTTAATCTTAACAAGGAGTTGATCTTTCATTTATTCTACAATATCGTTTCTAACGCAATTAGATATAATGTACCCGACGGATATATTTATTTAACCGATCAGATCGATGGTAAGAAGTACAGCGTTATTATTCGTGATACCGGAATTGGCATCTCTGAAGATAAGCTTTCAACGCTTTTTAACAGGTTCTCTCATGCAGTAGATGGCCAGCGTTATGGGTTGGGGCTCTCAATCGTGAAGAGTATCGCCGATTTTTTTGATATCTCTGTAGAGGTGCATTCCAGACCTGGAGAGGGTACAACATTTATATTGACATTTAAAACAGTCTGATTTTACGCAGCAGCGTTACCGTCATTTAAAGTTTTAAGGAAATTTATTGAGCTTGTCAGAAAGATTATTTGAGCCTCGTAGTAAAACAACTGCGGGGCTTTCATTTTAATTTTGTATTGTAAATAATACGGCAGGAAAAATGAAAAATATATCACGCGATATTTTTAGTCGCTTGCGAAGTGGTGAGATTATATCAGCGGACGATCCACAGGCTTATAAAATGAGGGAGGCTTCATATGCTACAAAAGCGCTGCTTCTTCAAATGAATAATACACCGGATCCGGAAACAGTAAGAAGCTTATTAAGCGAGATCACCGGTACAGAAATTGATGAAAGTGTAGCCATATTTACGCCGTTATACATCAATTATGGTAAGCACACCAGGATAGGTAAAAATGTGTTTATCAATTTCGATTGTACATTTTTGGATTTGGGAGGAATAACCATAGAAGATAATGTATTGATAGCACCCAAAGTCAGTCTCTTATCCGAAGGACACTCCCTGTCACCTGAATCCAGACAATCGCTTGTACCCGCGCATATTCACATTAAAAGGAATGCGTGGATAGGAGCGGGTGCCATTGTATTACCCGGTGTTACTATAGGTGAAAATTCGGTAGTTGCAGCTGGTGCGGTTGTTTCTAAAGATGTTCCTGATAATACTATCGTTGGAGGCGTTCCAGCTAAAATTATTAAAATAGTAGAATAGAGGTTGTTACAGGATTAGTTGGTTTTTTTGTGCTAATACCTGAATTAAGTAATAATTAAAGAAGAAAAAATGAAAAAGTTAGCAATCAAAGCTATTTTATCCCTGTTTATATTTAATGCCTGTAATCAGTCGCAAAAGGAACAGGCAACTCAAGAAGTTCAATCTACAACAATGGAGCGGCTATCAGTAAAAGACTTTACCACGTTTAAGGTAAGTAGTAGTGTAGAAATGTACAGGGTCTCATTTCCCAACCAATACCATATGCAGGTAGTAGGGCATTTATTTATTCCAAAGGGGGTTGACCGAAATGAAAAGCATGCTGCCATTATTGTGGGGCATCCAATGGGAGCAGTAAAGGAGCAAAGTGCCGATGTATATGCTTCTAACCTGGCAGACAGAGGTTTTATTACATTGGCAATTGATTTATCGTTTTGGGGTGAAAGTGAAGGCGAACCGCGTAATGTTGTTTTACCTGATATGTATGCGGAGGATTTTAGCGCAGCGGTTGATTTTCTGGGGACACGCGCTTTCGTGGATAAAGAGAAAATTGGTGTTTTAGGTGTCTGCGGAAGTGGAAGTTTCGTGATTAGCGCGGCAAAGATAGACCCCAGAATGAAAGCTATCGCTACGGTAAGTATGTATGATATGGGACAGGCAACTCGTAACGCTTTGAATAAATCCCAGACCTTGGAGCAGCGTAAGAAAATTATTGCCGAAGCAGCAGAACAACGTTATGTAGAGTTTACTGGCGACAGAACCAGATACACGAGCGGAACGGTACATCAACTGGATGAAAACACGCATCCTATCCAACGCGAATTTTATGATTTTTACCGTACTCCACGTGGCGAATATACACCAAAGGGCGGATCGCCGGAAACCACAACACATCCAACCTTAAGCAGCAACACGAAGTTTATGAATTTCTACCCATTTAATGATATAGAAACCATATCGCCTCGTCCTATGCTTTTTATCACGGGTGACCAGGCGCATTCTAAAGAATTTAGCGAAGATGCTTATAAACTTGCTGCGGAACCGAAAGAACTATTTTATGTAACAGGTGCGGGGCATGTTGATTTGTACGATAGGACTGAGTTGATACCTTTTGATAAGTTAGAAGTTTTTTTTAGTAAATATTTAAAGTGAAAAATGTTAAATATATGAAATACTCAATCTTAATATTTCTGATCTTTATGTCAGTTGTTAGCTGTGCTTCGTCCGGTGGCAAAAACAGTGATTCTGATGTTTATATCGAGTATAGTG
>NZ_JBEBVH010000184.1:0-8363 GCF_040392825.1 Pseudopedobacter sp. | reverse complement strand
GAAAACTTCAACTTTGTTCAAAAAAAAGAAGGTGCCCTTTTTGGACACCCCCTTTAGTAATATCTGAATGTTTAAACTGTAGACTATTTTTGTTGAACGCTTTCTGCTAAAACAATAATCTTATTGTTAATCACTTCAATAACTCCTCCAGTAATTAAGAACTTTTGTTCGTTGTTTCCGGTTCTCACAATCACTTTTCCTTGCTCTAAAGTAGAGATAATAGGGGCGTGATTATTTAAAACTTCAAAAGATCCTTGAGTTCCGGGTACAGTTACCGAAGTAATGTCGCCGTCAAATACTTTTTTATCGGGAGTTAATATTTCTAAAATCATATCTTTTAAGTCTGGTAGAAAGTATTTAGTATCAAGATTCAAGATAATTGAATGCCCCGACACTTGATACTAAAGACTTGATTCTATTTACGCGTTTGCTTCAGCTAATAGCTTTTTACCTTTTTCAATTGCGTCTTCAATACTTCCAACTAAGTTGAACGCTGCTTCAGGATATTCATCCACTTCACCATCCATAATCATGTTGAAACCTTTGATGGTGTCTTTAATATCTACAAGAACACCTTTTAAACCTGTAAACTGTTCAGCAACGTGGAAAGGCTGAGATAAGAAACGTTGTACCCTTCTTGCTCTGGCTACAGTTAACTTGTCTTCCTCAGATAATTCGTCCATACCTAAGATGGCGATAATATCTTGTAGTTCTTTATAACGTTGTAAAATTTCTTTTACTCTTTGTGCGCAAGCATAATGCTCGGGACCAACAACTGCAGGAGTTAAGATTCTTGAAGTAGAATCCAATGGATCTACCGCCGGATAAATACCTAGCTCAGCAATTTTACGGGAAAGTACTGTTGTAGCATCTAAGTGGGCGAAAGTTGTCGCAGGAGCAGGGTCAGTTAAGTCATCCGCAGGTACGTAAACCGCTTGTACAGATGTGATAGATCCTCTCTTTGTAGAAGTAATACGTTCTTGCATCGCACCCATCTCTGTTGCTAAGGTTGGTTGGTAACCTACCGCAGAAGGCATACGACCTAAAAGCGCAGATACCTCAGAACCCGCCTGAGTAAAACGGAAAATATTATCGATGAAGAATAGTACGTCTTTACCTTGTCCGTCGTCTTCACCATCACGGAAGTATTCAGCAACAGTTAAACCAGATAAAGCAACACGGGCTCTAGCACCTGGAGGCTCATTCATCTGACCGAAAACGAAAGTACATTTAGAATCTTTCATTAACTCTTTATCAACTTTGGAAAGATCCCATCCACCTTCTTCCATCGAATGCATAAACTCATCACCGTATTTGATAATGCCAGACTCCAGCATCTCGCGTAATAAATCGTTACCCTCACGAGTACGCTCACCTACACCAGCAAATACAGAAAGACCACCGTGACCTTTTGCAATATTATTGATAAGCTCCTGGATCAATACAGTCTTACCAACACCCGCACCACCAAATAAACCAATTTTACCACCTTTTGCGTATGGTTCAATCAGATCGATAACTTTAATACCTGTAAACAAAATTTCGTTTTCGGTAGAAAGGTCTTCAAATTTAGGAGGGGCATTGTGAATAGACTTACCATTAGCTTTGTCTAAATTTTCAATACCGTCAATAGCATCACCAACAACGTTGAAAACGCGTCCTTTAATGTTCTCTCCAATAGGCATTTTGATAGGAGCGCCGGTATCAACTACATCCATTCCTCTCACTAAACCATCTGTAGAGTCCATTGCAATACCTCTTACACGGTCTTCACCAAGGTGTTGTTGAACCTCTAAAACAATTTTCTGACCATTTTCCTTACGAATTTCTAAGGCATCGTAAATTTTAGGTAGCTTAGAACCTTCGGCAGAGAAGCTAACGTCTACTACTGGGCCAATGATTTGTGCTATTTTTCCAATGTTTGGCATGTTATATGACAATTTTTATTAAAATCAATTGTTTTTAAGCCTCTTAGGGCTACTACTTTGAGTGTGCGAAATTACATTTTATTACTTTAATTCAAAACCTATTTTTAATAATTATTTCATATTTTTTTACAAGTCATTACCGGGTTTGTAGGAGACCACCTTTTCATAATATGGCTTGAATGTTGCTTTGTGTTTCATAAACTGCATCTATGAAAAAATTTAACATTAAAAAACTGTTCCATTTTATCGTTAATACACTCAGAAAGTGCTATTTAAAATGGATGTCGAAAAGAAGGCATGTTATTACAACAGACTACGATCCTTTCATGAAAGAGATCCTTTTTATTTAGCAGAAGTATTTCTTTTTGTTAATAATTTTATTATGTTAGCATAGTATTTGCTATGCATGCATAAAAAGGATCAGTTAATAACCTAATATTACCATTATGATAACAAACAAAATAGTTTTTGGGGTGCTGTTAAGCATTTCTTCTGTTGCTGTTTTTGGACAGGGTTTTCAGGTAAACCTTCAGGGGCAGAAACAAATAGGCATGGCAGGTGCAGGTGTTGGCCTGGCATTAGACGAAGCTTCTGTATTTTATAATCCCGGAGCAGTTTCTATGCTAGATAAAAATGCCATAAGCGCAGGTATCAGTCCGGTGTTTTTTAAATCTGCATTTTTACAGCGAGGTTCCAATCATGTAGAATATAATAAAGACGAAGTAGCGACACCTATTCAGGTTTATGGTGTTTGGGGACCAAAATCAGGTAAATATAAGTTGGGTTTAGGAGTGTACACACCTTTTGGAGGTTTAAATAATTGGGGCGAAGATTGGTCAGGAAAATATGCTATTACGTCACTTGATTTAAAGGCGATTTATATACAACCTACCATTAGTATTAAATTATCTGATAATATAGGTTTTGGTGCCGGGTTTGTTTTTAATCATGGCATTGTAGATCTAAGGAGGAGAGTTCCTGTTTCTAATGATCAGGGAGTACCCGGAAGTGTACAGCTTAAAGGCAATGGTAATGCATATGGATGGAATGCCGGGTTATTTATGAAAAGCGACTTTGGTTTAACAGCGGGTATTTCTTACCGGTCTAAAGTTGTTACAAAGGTAGAGGATGGTGATGCCAATTTTGATGTGGCAAGTTCATTACAGCCAACATTCCCTACAAAATTCAGTTCGGAACTGCCTCTGCCAGGTACGTTGGCACTGGGCTTAGGTTATGAGGCAGGACCGAAAACTCAGCTTGCATTAGATTTGAGCTGGACAGACTGGAAAGTGTATGAGAATTTAGCTTTTACCTACAATAATAATTTTGAAACTCCGCCTTCGCCCAGGAATTACGGAGATGGCTACGCTGTGAAATTGGGCATGCAGCACATGGCCTCCGAAAAATTTGCGATTAGAGCAGGGGCAGGATATGTTTTCTCTCCTGTAAAGGAGGGCTATGTCACACCAGAAGTGCCGGATGCTAATCGGCTAATATTAACGGCAGGTATGAGCTACAATTTTAGTCAGAAATTTGGTGTAGATATTTCTTTTATGTACGAAAACCTGAAGGAAATTGATGAGACTAATATCGAGACCCAACTGTCAGGTAAATTTAAATCTCATGTGTACATACCAGGTATTTCACTGGCTTACAGATGGTAATTAATTGTTGAATTTTAATTGAATGTCATGAATTTAAGAAATATAAAAGTTTGGATTTACAGTATAGCTCTTTTAACTGTAGTTTCTTGCCGGCCAGAAATAGATCTGCCTCAGCAGTCCGCTGGTAGTGCAGACTTCACTAAATATATAGCAATAGGGAATTCTCTTACAGCAGGTTATGCAGATAACGGATTGTATTTAGAGGGACAGAAAGTAGCCTATCCAAATCTTATAGCCGAGCAGATGAAAGCCGTTGGCGGCGGAAATTTTGTGTCTCCTTTTTTTACAGAAGCACAAGCTAATGGTTCGGGATATGTACGTCTAACAGGTTTTAATCAGGATGGGTCTCCTATTATTACACCAGTTACAGATAAACTGGCTTATAGAAGTTCTACTCCTAAGTTATTGACTAAATATACTGATGAGATACAAAACCTCGGTGTGCCCAATATGAGTATAGCTTTTTCTACTCAAAATATCATGAGTTCTACTTTAGGAAATATGTATTTCGAAAGATTGGTGCCCGATGCTAACGCAGGAACTATCAATTATCAGCAATTTGCCACTACTAAAAATCACACTTTCTTTTCTTTCTGGCTTGGGAATATAGACGCATTGGGGTGGGCTACCAGCGGGGGAAATGCAGAAGGAGATATAACAAGACAGCTAACACCAGTTAATGCATTTACAGGATTGTTGAATCAGTTTATAAACTCCTTAACAAGCAACGGACGAAAGGGTGTTATTGCAACAATACCAGATGTTTCGGCCATTCCATTTTTCAATACCGTAACAGTAGCTGCAATAAATAAAGCGCTCGAAGCCAATCAGGTTAAATTATATATACAGCCAGCCAACGGATTGCCAAGGCTGGCAACAAATGAAGATTTAATAGTTTTAAACTTTGATAGAAGTAAATTAGGAGTAGGAGGTTATGGAGTAAGCCCTTTAAATCCAATGGAAAATAAATATGTATTAGATAAAGATGAAGTAGCTACTGTACAGCAAGCGATAAAATCTTATAATATGGCTATAAAACAGGTTGCAGAAGCAAAAGATCTGGCTTTTGTAGATACATACGCAATACTTAATGAAATTAAGAAAGGCAAAAATTTTGATGGAGTAGAAGTATCCTCCGAATTTATTAGGGGAAATGCTTTCTCTTTAGACGGTGTGCATCTTACTCCGATAGGGAATGCTATAGTCGCTAATGCTTTTATTGATGCGATTAATGTGAAATACAATTCTACTATTCCTAAGATTAGTGTGGCTAATTATGCAGGAGTAAAATTTCCATAATCGGTATCTGTTCGGAATAGAAAGGGTCTGCTTCATTTCAAGAAGCAGACCCTTCTAGTGTCTATACTGTCCGAAATCAATATGTAAAAAATTGTTGCTTTCGGTTCAAAAGATTAACTTCGGAACATGAAGAAAATCTTGGTGACAGGAAGCAATGGTTTGTTAGGGCAAAAACTAACAGATGCCGTTTTGAAAAACCGACAATTTGAACTTATAGCAACGGGAAAGGGAGTTAACAGGCACCCTGTAAAAACGGGATATGTCTATGAGGAAATGGACATCACCAATAAAGATAGTATTGCCTCTGTAGTGAGAAAGCATCATCCGGATGCAATCATCAATACCGCTGCAATGACGAATGTAGATACCTGCGAAAGTCAAAGAGAAGAATGCTGGTTGTTAAATGTAACTGCTGTAGAATATCTTGCAGATCTTTGCAGGGAAGAGGGTATCCAATTGGTTCATTTGTCCACAGACTTTATTTTTGATGGAGAAGAAGGTCCTTATACCGAAGATGCAACACCTAATCCGCTTTCATACTATGGCGAATCCAAGTTGGCCGCCGAGCAGTTGTTAGAACACTCGGGAATACATTATGCTATTCTAAGAACAATTATTGTGTATGGAATTGTCAATGATATGAGCAGAAGTAACATTATTCTTTGGGCAAAAGGAGCATTGGAGAAAGGTAATCCTATTAATGTGGTTAACGACCAGTGGAGGATGCCAACACTTGCAGAAGATCTGGCTGATATCTGTTTACTAGCAGTAGAGAAAGAAGCACAGGGAGTTTATAATGCATCCGGTAAGGATATGATGAGTATCATAGAACTGGTGCAAAGAGTAGCAACTTACTACAACCTGGATAAATCGCTAATCAAGCCAATATCTTCAGCAACTTTAAACCAGGCTGCTAAAAGACCTAAAAAAACAGGTTTTATATTAGATAAATCTGTAAAAGAACTCGGTTATCAACCCCATAGTTTCGAAGAAGGAATACGCATTATGGAGAAACAGTTAGCAGCTCTGTAGTAGAAAGAGAGATAATTAATTTAATAAGTACACTAAAAATCACAGACATGGCATTAAAAGTAGGAGATCAGGCTCCGGATTTTACATTATTGAATACAGAGGCTAAAGAAGTTAGTCTCGCTGATTTTGCAGGGAAAAAGGTAGTTCTTCATTTTTTTCCTTTAGCTTTCACAGGAGTTTGTACAACTCAATTATGTACATTGAGAGATAATTTTGGTTTCTACGAAGGTATAGGAGCACAGGTTTTAGGTATTTCGGTAGATTCACCTTTTACATTGGCTAAATTCAAAGAAGAAAACAATTATCAATTTCCTTTGCTTTCTGATTTTAATAAGGAAGTCTCAAAAGCATATGGGGCTTTCTACGAAGATTTCGTGTTAGGTTTAAAAGGTGTGGCTAAAAGGTCAGCTTTTGTAATAGACGAGAACCAAAAAATCATTTATGCGGAAGTTTTAGAAAAAGCATCAGACTTACCGAACTTCCAGGCAATAGACGCTTTAATTAAATAAAAATATGCAGCCATCAATAAGTATCGTATTTATTATTGTAGGAGCAATTGTAGCAATTTCTCTGTTTCTCTATATATTACCGGTGAACTTATGGTTTACAGCACAGCTATCCGGTGTAAGAATTAATCTGTTGAATTTAGTTTTAATGAGATTAAGAAGAGTTCCGCCTTCTCTGGTTGTTAATGCTATGATTACTTCCACTAAAGCGGGATTAAACATAACTTCTAATGAGATAGAAACACACTTTTTGGCAGGCGGCCATGTAAATAATGTAATTAAGGCCCTTATTTCTGCTGATAAAGCCAATATTCCGCTGGATTTTAAATTGGCTACGGCAATTGATCTGGCAGGACGTGATGTTTTCGAGGCTGTTCAGCTTTCCGTAAATCCAAGGGTAATCAATACACCTCCGGTTGCAGCTGTGGCTAAAGACGGTATTCAGTTAATCGCAAAAGCAAGGGTTACAGTTAGAGCAAATATCAACCAATTGGTTGGTGGTGCCGGCGAAGAAACCATTTTAGCCCGGGTAGGCGAAGGTATTGTAAGTACTATTGGTTCTTCTATAAGCCATAAGGAAGTTTTGGAAAACCCGGATAATATTTCCAAGGTAGTATTGGCTAAAGGTCTGGATTCCGGTACGGCTTTCGAAATTCTGTCTATCGATATTGCTGACATCGATATTGGTGAGAATATTGGTGCCAAGTTACAAACAGACCAGGCAGAAGCCGATCTAAAAGTGGCCAATGCTAAAGCCGAAGAAAGAAGAGCCATCGCTGTAGCTTACGAGCAGGAGATGCGGGCTAAAGCGCAGGATGCAAGAGCTAAAGTTATCGAAGCAGAAGCACAGGTGCCTTTAGCTATGGCAGAAGCCTTTAGAAGTGGAAACTTGGGTATTATGGATTATTATAAAATGCAAAATATCCAGGCAGATACCGAGATGAGAGGTTCTATAGCAAAACCGGGTTCTTCAGGCAAAACAGATAAGAAATAATTGGGAATTTTGTCATATTGGGCAGAGTCAAAATATCTTCTGAAAAGGAGGTTTTGATTCTGCTCAGTAAACTAAATAAAGATTCATCTACTTTTGGTTATAATGTCCCATCACTGAAATAACAAACACAGTCACCATCTGTTCTTTTACTTTGTATACTATATTCGATCTTTTTGGTTTATTCTTCTTGACCAAAAACCAGAAAGTTCATGTTTTAATTGTTCGGGATTACCCCAGCCTTGGTATGGATGCTCAGAAAGTTCGTCGAAAATTTTTTCTATTTTCTTGATATTAGATTTGTTTCCAGACTTATAATGCTTTTTTAATTGAGCTAAAGCTAAAGCTTCTACTTTTACTTCAAACTTTCCCATAGATTCTTTGGGTCTACGGTTTTATAATTAGCCCTTTCTTCAGCAACTTTTATTGCTTTTACAAATTCCGGATCATAATTTTCTATATATTCTTTTTTTTCATAGTTAATCTTAAGGGCTTTTAAGAATGTTTTGACAGCCTCCAACTGCTCTTTAGTTTCTGGGCGAACTATTAAAGTTTCCATAATCCTCTAATGGTTTGATTTATACAAATATAGTGAATTTTGAGTGGATGAGCCTATAGGGCCTACTATCACATTAAGACTTTCAAAAATGTGGTGCGGTGGGAAGAAAATAGCCTAAATCATACTAGTTTTTTCACAGGTTTCGAGAACTTCAGCCTAACCCGAAACTCATCCATACCCCCATTGACGGGAGTAGAAGGACATTTATAAGCAAATCCACCATTTCAAATATTTAAAATAAAATTTGCAGTAATCATCCTATTGTCTATCTTTGCAATCCCAATCGCGGGAATTAGTGGACATCTTAGATGTTTATTGAAAGAATGGATCTGTAGCTTAACTGGATAGAGCACCTGACTACGGATCAGGAGGTTAGGGGTTCGA
>NZ_JBEBVH010000183.1:0-8413 GCF_040392825.1 Pseudopedobacter sp. | reverse complement strand
ATCGCTATAGCTAATGCTTTAAAAAAAATAGATCCGAATACAGAAATACTGTTTGTTGGTGCGAATGGTAAGATGGAGATGGAGAAAGTTCCTGCTGCTGGTTATAAAATAATTGGTTTAGACATTCAGGGATTTCAGAGAAGTAATCTAATGAAGAACATCTTTTTGCCAATAAAACTGATAAGAAGTGTTTTTAAGGCATTACGGATTATTAGAGATTTTAAGCCGGATGCTGTAGTGGGGGTTGGGGGATATGCGTCCGGACCGTTATTATATGCTGCCTCTTTGAAACGCCTCCCGATTTTAATACAAGAGCAGAATTCGTTCGCTGGGGTGACTAATAAGTTTTTGGGTAAATCTGCAAAGAGGATATGTGTCGCTTTTGATCATATGGATAAATTCTTTGCGGCAGATAAAATTATCAAAACAGGAAATCCGGTTAGAAAAGACACCATTAATATAGAAGGAAAAAGAGAAGAAGCAATCAGCTTTTTCGAACTGGATCCTGCGAAGAAGACAGTTTTAGTTATAGGTGGAAGTCTGGGAGCCCGTACACTTAACGAAAGTATGATTTCGGGAATCAACAGGTTTAAAGACGAGGATATTCAATTGATTTGGCAAACGGGTAAATTCTATTACAGAAGTGTTATAGACCGATTTGGAAATCAGCCAAAAGATAGTGGTATCCGCATCCTGGAATTTCTGAATAGAATGGATCTGGCCTATGCAGCAGCAGATGTAATTGTTTCGAGGGCGGGAGCCGGTACGATATCTGAATTGTGTCTGGTAAAGAAACCTGTAGTTTTAGTGCCTTCTCCCAATGTTGCAGAAGATCATCAAACAAAAAACGCAATGGCCTTGGTGAATGCAAATGCGGCTGTTTTAGTAGCCGATAGACACGCAGAAGCAGAGTTGGTAGATCAAACAATTAAATTATTAAAAGACAATGCGGAAATGATTGTATTGTCTGAGAATATAGGAGCATTGGCTTTAGCAAATGCTGACGATATTATAGCAAACGAGGTATTATCAATAGCAAGAAATGGTTAATCTGGAAGACATAAAGAAAGTTTATTTGGTTGGTATCGGTGGTATCAGCATGAGTAGCCTTGCTCGCTATTTTCAGAAGAGAGGATGCGAAGTTGCAGGTTATGATAAAACTTCTACCATATTAACAAGAGCTTTGGAGGCAGAAGGCATTCCGGTTTCTTATGAGGATTCATTAAATGCTATTCCAGAACTATATCGTTCTAATGATGCTTCAATATTAATTATCTATACACCGGCGGTTCCTAAAAGTAGTGTGGTATACAGCTATTTGGCAGATGCTGGTTTTACGTTATATAAAAGATCTCAGATTCTGGGATTGCTATCCAGAGGAATGTTTACCATTGCGGTTGCGGGTACACATGGTAAAACAACTACAAGTTGTCTGATAACTCATCTGTTACGTCATGGTGGAAACACGTGTTCAGCTTTTTTAGGCGGAATTTCTGTTAACTATGATACCAATTTGATTATTGGAGAGAATGAGGTATTGGTGGTTGAGGCGGATGAATATGATCGTTCTTTTTTAACACTGCATCCAAACATAGCAGTTATCACTTCCATGGATGCAGATCATTTAGATATTTATGGCGATAAATCTCATTTAACAGAATCTTTTGAATTATTTGCCTCTCAGGTAGATACCAAAGGAACTATATTTTTGAGGAAAGGGTTAGATGTCAAGCTTCCGGTTTCTACGTATGCAATAGAAACAGAATCGGCAGATGCCAAGGCAATAAATATCAGAGTAGAGCAGGGAGAGTTCAGATTTGATTTTTACAATCAGGAAATCGAGATGAGAGATTTGACGCTTGGTTTACCGGGTCAGCATAATATAGAAAATGCTGTTGCCGCTATTCAGGTGGCCTTAAAAATGGGAATTTCTCAGCAGGATATCCGAACAGGTTTGGAATCTTTCCGAGGTGTAAAAAGAAGATTCGAATACATTGTAAAACAAGATAGTGCAATTTATATAGATGATTATGCGCATCATCCGGAGGAGTTGAGGGCTTGTTTCAGGGCGGTAAGAACTTTGTATCCTAATAAAAAGTTTACAGCTGTTTTTCAACCTCATCTATTTACCCGAACCAGGGATTTTGCAGACGGATTTGCAGAAGTGTTAAGTTTGGTGGATGAGTTGATTTTATTGGAGATTTATCCGGCTAGAGAGTTACCTATAGCGGGAATAGATAGCCAGTTTTTACTGGATAAAATTGCATTGGAAAATAAAAAATTGTTGACAAAGGATGAGGTGTTGAAATTTATTGAAAACACCAAACCAGAGTTGTTGGTTACAGTTGGAGCAGGAGATATAGATACATTAATAAAACCTATTCAAAATATATATAACAATGCTTAAAAGAATAAAATGGAAATCGGTTCTGTTTGTTTTTTTGTGGCTGATTAGCCTAAGTGGGTTAGTTGTGTTGATGAGTTTTATAGATGTGAAAAAAAGTGCAACAACATGTAAAGAAGTTAAAGTAATTTTGCCCGGAAATCAGTTTTTTCTGGAACGGGCAGAGGTAGATCAGATATTAGCGTCTAAGAATGGTTTACTGGTAGGAAGAAGATTAGATAATATTGATCTTCAGAGATTGGAAAATAGATTAAAAGCAAATCCATTTGTAGAATATGCAAATGTTTTTGCAGACATGAACGGAACCATTCAGGCAGAAATTGTTCAGAGAACACCAGTCCTTAGAGTCTTCAATATGGCGGGCCAAAGCTATTATGTAGACCAAAAGGGTTTTAAAATTCCGGTATCAAACCATTTCACTGCAAATGTAATTGCAGTAAACGGAGATATTAAGGAAGGTTTCTCTGGTAAAGTGGATACAGTAAGAACCCAACTGGTAAAAGATTTGTATCAACTGGCGAACTTTATTTCTAAGGATTCTGTTTGGAATAATCTGTTCGTTCAATTTTACGTGAATGAAAAAAATGATATCGAACTAATACCGAGAGTTGGAAAGCATACTATAATCCTTGGCGATGCCAGCGATTTAAAAGATAAATTTAGAAGATTAATGGTTTTTTATAAAAAGGCAATACCGCATGTTGGTTGGGATGCTTATTCTACCATTAATTTAAAATTCAGCGGTCAGGTAGTATGTCTTAAAAGTGATTCTACAATTATAAGAATTAAAGAGGAAGAGAAGCGGATTAAGGACAGTGTTAGGAAGGAAGAATTAAAAAAGAAGAATATTTAGCAAAGAATATAATATGGAAAAAGGCATTACAAAGCAATCAAAAGCTTCACCTATTGTGGTAGGTCTTGATATCGGTACGACAAAAATTTGTGTTATCGTGGGAAGAAGGACCGAACACGGTAAAGTAGAAGTGCTGGGAGTTGGCAGGGCAGAATCTGCCGGTGTAACTCGTGGAGTTGTGTCTAACATTGCAAAGACTGTAAGAGCAATTATGCAGTCTGTGGAAGAGGGAAGTACGCAATCTAATGTGGATATCAAAATTGTAAATGTTGGTATAGCAGGTCAGCATATCAAAAGTTTGCAACACAGAGGTATTTTAACAAGAAAAGATCTGTCAACAGAGATCTCCAAAAGAGATATTGACAGGTTAATAGATGATATGTTTAAGCTGGCGATGAATCCGGGTGAAGAAATTATTCATGTGTTACCTCAGGAATTTACAGTAGATAACGAACCTGGGATCAAAGATCCAGTAGGTATGGCCGGTGTACGCTTAGAAGCGAATTTCCATATTATAACCGGTCAGGTTACAGCTGTAAGAAATATTATGAAATGTGTAGACCAGGCTGATCTGGAGATTCAGGACCTGATTTTAGAGCCTTTAGCTTCTTCAGAATCCGTCCTGAGCGAAGAAGAGAAAGAAGCAGGTGTGGTTTTGGTAGATATTGGTGGCGGTACAACAGATGTGGCTATTTTTCACGAAGGAATTATAAGACATACAGCTGTTATTCCTTTTGGCGGAAATAGTATAACCGAAGATATAAGAGAAGGCTGTTCTGTCATGAGAAATCAGGCGGAGCTGTTAAAAATAAAATTTGGTTCTGCTTTGGCAGAAGAAAATAAGGAGAACGAGATTATTTGTGTTCCCGGATTGAGAGGCAGAGAGCCAAAAGAAATTTCGGTGAAAAACCTGGCTTATGTTATTCAGGCCCGTATGGAAGAAATTATAGATCATGTTTACTATGAAATAAAATCTTCCGGATACGAGAAAAAGCTAATTGGAGGTATTGTAATTACCGGAGGTGGGGCACAATTGAAGCATTTGTCGCAATTAGTAGAATATGTAACAGGTTTAGATTGCAGGGTGGGTTATCCTAATGAACATTTGGCGAAAAATGAAACACTTCCTAAGACTATTTATGAAGATTTAAAAAGCCCAATGTTTGCAACAGGTATAGGTCTATTGATTAAAGGAATTGAAAAAATAGAAAGCGAAACGCAGTATAACGATTATGAAAGAAAAGCAGCTCCAGCACAACAGGAAGCTGTTAAAAAGAATCGTGGATTATTCGCTTCCCTATTAGAAGGAACGAAGAAATTCATCAAAGATGACATCAGTGATCAGGACTTTTTGAAGTAATTTTCCACAATCGAAAAGTTTTCAACATTGTTAACATCTGTGGAAAACTTTTGTGGAAAAATAGCTAATATTACAAGAGTAAGAATTTAATTTTTTGGAATCGCTTAAAAGCTGATAATAAAGGATATGCAGTTTGAAATGTTAAAAGAAAAGTCATCAATCATCAAAGTTGTTGGTGTTGGTGGTGGTGGTGGTAATGCTGTAAACCACATGTACAGACAAGGAATTATGGGAGTTGACTTCATTATCTGTAATACCGATGCACAAGCATTGGAATTAAGCCCTATTCCAAACAAAGTTCAACTGGGAGCATCTTTAACAGAAGGAATGGGGGCAGGTTCTATTCCAGAAGTTGGAAAAAACTCGGCCATTGAGAATATAGACGATGTAAAAGAAATGCTGGGCAGCAATACCCGTATGCTTTTTATTACAGCAGGTATGGGCGGTGGAACCGGAACCGGAGCAAGCCCTATTATAGCAAAAGCAGCTAAAGAATTAGATATATTAACGGTAGCTATCGTTACCACTCCATTTTCTTTCGAAGGCAAACGCAGAAGAATGCAGGCCGAAGAAGGTCTAGAGGAATTAAAGAAATACGTAGATTCTTACCTTGTTATTTCAAACGATAGATTAAGAGAGATTTTTGGAAACTTGACTTTAGGTTCAGCTTTTGGTCAGGCAGACGATATTTTAACAACAGCAGCAAAAGGGATTGCGGAAATAATTACTGTACCGGGCTATATCAACGTCGATTTTAAAGATGTTAGAACAGTAATGAAAGAGAGCGGTGTTGCCATTATGGGAAGTTATGCTGCAGAAGGTGAAAACAGAGCTTTAAGGGCTGTAGAAGGTGCATTACTTTCTCCATTATTGAAAGATAACGAAATAGAAGGTGCTAGATATATCTTGTTGAATATTTCATCCGGAGAGAAAGAAGTGACAATGGATGAAGTGAGTATCATAACAGACTTTATTCAGGATCAGGCAGGCTTATCTGCAGATCTGATTTGGGGTAACTGTTCCGATGCCTCTTTAGGAGATAAAATTTCGGTAACTATTATTGCTACAGGCTTCCAAACTAAGGAAGAAAGAGTTTTAAACGAAGAGAATGCTCCTAAAAAGCAATACTTAACACCCGATACTCCGTTGATTCGTCCGGTTAATGAATTTAATAATAAAGCTACTGAGCAACAGTCTCCTGTAAATCAGGTAGCTGCCCCTGTTCAGACCCAGCCTGCAACTACAATAGAAGCAGCAAGAACAGAACAATCTCAAAGATCTCAAAGCGATCTTTTCGGAGGTATGTTTGTGACTGAGAATAAAAAAGAACAAGAGATTACAATCAGACATCAGCTGATAGAAGAAGAACCTGAAATTCAGCCTGAGAAAAAAGAAGAAAACGATATTGAGTTTAGCGTAAAGGTAGCGGAACCAATAAGTTTTGATTTACCGAGATCTACTCCTCAGCCTCAGGTTAATAATAATTACCAGAATGAATTCGAAGAAACTCCATCTGCTCAAGTTAACCCTGAGCCATTAGCACAGAAACCAGCTTATGGAGTAGATGAACATAAAACAGATGATTCAATAGAAGAACAATTGAGAAAATCAAAAGAGAGAATCTTACGTTTGAAAGATTTGAGTATGAAGTTACGTTCTACAACTGGTTTACAGGAGTTGGAAAACGAACCTGCTTACAAAAGAAAGCAAATGCAACTGAAAGAAGTTCCTCATTCTTCAGAATCTCAAGTTTCAAGATTTACATTAAGCAGCGAAGATGGTCAGACAGAAATCAGACCAAATAATTCGTTCTTACATGATAACGTGGATTAACGATTAACCTACAGAAGCCATTCTTTCGAGTGGCTTTTGTTTTTTTGCTACTTTCTCATTTAAAAGCAATTAATAGAATAGTTACCTCTACGGGCTTGTATATCAAATTAGTTCGAGTAAATTTGCGTGTATTTTAATTTTAAACTAACAAATAGATAATAAGTTGGATATTTTTGACAAGATAGCTAAGCACATGGGACCAATAGGTCAGCACCAAAAGTGGTCTCATGGTTATTTTTCTTTTCCTAAATTGGAAGGGGAAATTGCTCCGCACATGCATTTTAATGGCAAAGAGCACTTGGTATGGAGTTTAAATAATTACCTGGGATTAGCAAATCATCCAGAAGTAAGAGAAGCCGATGCGAAAGCAGCGGCGGAATTCGGTATGGCTTATCCTATGGGTGCAAGAATGATGTCTGGTAATTCTAAGTATCACGAACAATTAGAGCAGTCTTTGGCACAATTTACTGGTTTTGAAGATGCTTTCTTGCTAAACTATGGTTACCAGGGAATGGTTTCTATTATTGATTCTCTGGTAGATAGAAACGATGTTATAGTATACGACGCCGAATCACATGCTTGTATTATAGACGGTGTTCGTTTACATATGGGAAAACGATATGTTTATACCCATAATGATATCGATAGCTTGCGTAAGCAATTAGAAAGAGCAACTAAGTTGGCTGAGCAGACAGGAGGAGGAATATTGGTGATTACCGAAGGCGTTTTTGGTATGTCAGGAGCCCAAGGTAAGTTAAAGGAAATCGTTAAATTAAAATCAGAATTCAATTTCAGATTATTAATAGACGATGCACATGGTTTCGGAACCCTGGGTAAAACAGGAGCCGGAACTCATGAAGAGCAGGAATGTATAGACGGAATAGATGTGTATTTTGGCACTTTTGCTAAGTCTATGGCTGGTATAGGTGCTTTTGTCGCATCAAATAAAGATATCGTAAGTTTTTTACGTTATAACATGCGTTCTCAAACCTATGCCAAAGCTTTACCTATGCCAATGGTGATGGGCTTAATTAAGCGTTTAGAGCTGTTAAGAACTAAGCCAGAATTAAGAGAGAAACTTTGGACAATTGCTACAGCTTTACAAAATGGCCTTAAAGAACGAGGTTTCGATATTGGCAATACGAATTCTGTGGTTACACCAGTATTTTTAAAAGGTGAATTAGAAGAAGCTACAGCTTTAACTTACGATTTAAGAGAAAACTACGGTATTTTCTGCTCTATAGTAGTGTACCCTGTGATACCAAAAGGATTAATTATGTTGCGTTTAATTCCTACAGCTATGCATACTTTAGAAGATGTACAGCGTACATTAAGTGCTTATAGTGAGGTAGCCGAAAAGTTAAAAACAGGCTATTACCAGCAACACAAGTTTGTAGAAGCTTAAAATAAAGTTTTATAGAAGTAGAGCCGGTGATTTAGTTACCGGCTTTTTTTTATGTCATATATTTACGTTTAGAAATGTTGAAATCTGTAGAAATGTTGAAAAAATAAATGTATTGACTTAGTAAATAGCTATTTAAATGTTTTTTTTTATGAAAAAACATTCTACATTAGTAAAGCATAAAAATGTTCTAACCAAAAACTTAAAAGGAGAAAGAAAATGGCACAAGAAAAATTTAATCAATTAAAGGATCTTATTTTAGGCTTGGAAGTCGAGGCAGAAAAATTCTATCAAAAAGGAAATAGCGCTGCTGGAACGCGTTTAAGAAAAGGTCTCCAAGATGCAAAGAATTTATCTCAATCTATTCGTCTGGCTGTACAGGAATCAAAAAACGCCAAGTAATCTGAAAGCACAGTATATCTGAAATTATAAGAGATATACTATGCTTTCTTCTATAAAAACGGAGGCCTTCCGAAGTAGAATGTCTTTCTTTGTGCTGAGATTCTATAAGATTGGGGTATAAAGAAAGTAACGGTGACTTTTCAAACTGACTAACACTCT
>NZ_JBEBVH010000182.1:0-8445 GCF_040392825.1 Pseudopedobacter sp. | reverse complement strand
TTAAAACCAACGCTAAGCTGAACATTTCTTTCTATGCCCAACACCCAAACGAGTTTGACGAACAAGTTAATCAGTACAAGAAGGGAAACTTGACCCGCAAATTTTTTGGACATATAATTCTTGTTGAGCGATAAAGGTAAAAAGCTAAAGATAATATTTCAAAGAAATAACGCGTTTGTTGAAAAAGTATTTGATTTAACGTGACAATATATTTACAAAGCGACTAAAATAGAGTATTTAGTTCTAATTTAATAGTCTCAGGCCGTCAAAATAATTTTAATCGTAAGAAATTATGGTATTTGTATTTTCAATGCATAAATTAGTAACCAGATATTGCTTAGAAGCAGAAATCTGGCAAATAAGTTATCCGTTATATCGTTCCTTTGCTTAAAATATCTTGTTCAATTAAAATATATGCTTTTACCATTTTTTCAGGAGGAGTTTTTAGAGGCTGGTTGTGATGAAGCTGGAAGAGGCTGCTTAGCGGGACCGGTTTTTGCGGCAGCAGTTATTTTACCTAGAGATTTTTCGCATCCTTTACTAACCGACTCCAAGCAGCTTACAGATAAAGAACGTAAGTCATTACGTATAGAAATCGAAGAGCAGGCAATAGCATATGCGGTTGCAACTGTAGACCATGAGGAAATAGACCGGATAAATATCCTGAATGCATCTTTTCTGGCAATGCACAAAGCATTGGATCTGCTTAATGAAAAACCTGGTTTTATTATTATAGACGGAAATCGTTTCAAGCCATACAACAATATTCAACATCAATGTGTTATAAAAGGAGATGGTAAATATTATTCTATCGCGGCGGCATCTATTTTAGCCAAAACTTACCGTGATGATTTTATGGAAGCTATTCATGAAGAATTTCCGCTTTATAACTGGAACCAGAACAAAGGTTATCCAACGATAAAACATAGATTGGCGATTGCCGAGCATGGAATGAGTGTTTATCATCGGAAAACATTTAGAGTGAGCGATCCTCAATTAAGTATTTTTTAATAAACAATATAATCATGAAAGTGTTACTTCTCAGTAACCGGGTGCCATTTCCACCACATGGTGGATACTCAATTGTGGTATATAACACCATAAAAGAATTGCTGCGTTTGGGTTGCGAAGTTTCACTCTTCAGCCTCAATACTTCCAAGCACTACGTTTTTACAAGCACTCTAAATGAAGAATTATTAAAGAAAATTAAGTTTTATAAATATGGTATTGATGATAAAGTAAAGATGAAAGATGCTTTCTTTAATCTTTTTACCAGAAAATCTTATAATGTAAGCAGATTTTATAGTGAAGGTTGTGCCCACATGCTGAAGAAAGTACTGGAGGAAAACGATTTTGATATTGTCCAGTTCGAAGGCCTGCATGTTACACCTTATCTGGAAACGGTAAAAAGTAGCAGTAAAGCTAAAATCATTTACAGATCGCATAATATAGAATTTAAGCTATGGAAGCGGCTGGCGCTCAAGGAAGGGATGACACCTAAAAAGCTTTACCTGAATTTTTTAAGTAAACGATTAATGGAGTATGAAACTGAAATTGTTAACCATTTTGATGCTCTGTTTGCTATTAGCCGTTCCGACGAACATTTTTTTAAAAGTATAGGTTGTAAAACCACTCTTCATAGTTTTCCTGTTGCTTTAAATCTAAAAGAATATGAAAGCGTTATTTCATTAACTCCACACAAAAGTATCGGCTATATTGGTTCTATGGATTGGAGGCCTAATGTAGAAGGCTTAAGGTGGTTTTTAGACCAGGTCTGGCCCCAAATTCAAAAATTACCGAGTGGAATTAAATTTCACCTGGCAGGGAAGAATATGCCGGTTCAATTTTCACAGCATCATTATTCAGATTATATTCTGGAAGGCGAGGTGGATAATGCGCTCGAGTTTATTTCTAAACAACATGTATTTATAGTCCCGCTTTTCTCCGGAAGCGGTATGCGGGTGAAAATTATAGAAGCAATGGCTTTAGGAAAATGTGTTATCGCTACATCTATAGCTGCTGAAGGAATTAAATATCAACATGATAAAAATATACTCATTGCAGACAGAGCTGATGATTTCTATAAACAGATTCTGCGGTGCTTTACAGATAAGACACTAATTCCAAGAATTGGTAAGCAAGCCAAGCTTTTAGTGCAGCATCATCATGATATTGAAAAAGAGAGTAAAAAGATGTTGCAGACGTATCAAAAACTTTGTGAGGAACAGGTCTGATTTTTTGTTAATTTCGCGACAGATTTTTAAGATATAATCTGTCAAAGAAATGAAGAACACCGCGTTAACGGATAAGCATGTCGCTTTAGGAGCTAAAATGGTTCCATTTGCTGGGTTTAATATGCCGGTTCAGTATGCCGGAATCAATACCGAACACGAAACTGTTAGGAATAATGTAGGCGTTTTTGATGTAAGCCATATGGGAGAGTTTATTATCAAAGGTGAAAAAGCGTTAAGCCTAATCCAGAAAGTTAGTGCTAATGACGCATCGAAGCTTTTTGATGGTAAAATTCAGTACTCCTATCTGCCAAACGATAATGGAGGTATAATAGATGACTTGCTGGTTTATCGTATAGATGAAAAAACATATATGCTGGTTGTAAATGCTTCGAACATCGAAAAAGATTGGACATGGATACAGCAATATAATACAGAAGGTGTAGAAATGATAAATATTTCTGATAGGACCTCTTTATTAGCAGTACAAGGTCCTTTGGCAGCAAAGGCATTAGCTTCTTTAACCGATATCGAGTTGGCTAATATGGAATATTATACTTTTAAAAAAGGGGTATTCGCCGGTATTCCAAATGTTTTAATTTCTGCAACAGGTTACACCGGAGCTGGTGGTTTCGAAATTTACTTTGATACAATTCATTCAGAAACAATCTGGAATGCTATTTTTGAGGCAGGTCGGCCTTACGATATTCAGCCAATAGGTTTAGGAGCAAGAGATACTTTAAGATTGGAGATGGGGTTCTGTCTGTATGGTAATGATATTGACGAAAACACCTGCCCAATAGAAGCAGGTTTAGGCTGGGTAACAAAATTTACCAAGGATTTTGTAAATGCCGATGGATTGAGAGCCAGGAAAGAACAAGGAGTAACCAGGAAGCTGATAGGTTTTGAGATGATTGAAAGGGGAATTCCTCGTCATGGCTACGAAATAGTAGATGGAGACGATCAGATCATTGGTGTAGTAACTTCGGGAACACAATCTCCATCTTTACAGAAAGCTGTAGGAATGGGGTACGTTTCAAAAGTATTTTCAAAAGAAGGATCTGAGATTTATATCAAAATAAGAGATAAAAAAATTAAAGCTAAGGTTGTGAAAACGCCTTTTTACAAAGGTTAGTCAGCAGCATTTACGAGAAAAATCAAATACAATAAAACGCCTTTATAACCTAAATTGGATAGCGACCTTATTGAATTTTGATTTCTTCTTTTGAATTTTTTCAATACATGCAAAAAAGAAATTTAGAGGTTTGTTTAACGCCTGTTTTATTACCACTTTATCAGATAGAGAACTCTATAGTTGTTGTTATTGATATTTTTAGAGCAACAAGTTCTATCTGTTATGGAATTGCTAACGGTGCCGAAGCCATTATTCCGGTTGCGAAAGTCGAAGAGTGTTTAAGTTATAAAGGTCAGGAATGTTTGTTGGCAGCAGAAAGAGATGGGAGAGTTGTTGATGGGTTTGACTTTGGAAATTCTCCATTCGCTTACACCGAAGAAAAGGTTAAAGGAAAGACAATTGTGTTGACAACCACCAACGGTACCTATGCAATAGATGAATCTAAAAAAAGAGCACATCAGGTTATCGTAGGCTCTTTTATTAATCTTGATGCAGTTTGTACTTATTTAAAAAATCAGGACAAAGATATTCTGTTACTGTGTGCAGGCTGGAAAAACAGATTCAATCTGGAAGATACCTTATTTGCAGGCGCCGTTGTTTCCCAACTAGGTTTAGACGGTTTTGAATTTGATGATGCAGCTTATGCTGCTGAGGATTTGTATTTACAGGCAAAACACGATCTGGCAGGATATACCTCTAAAGCTTCTCATGGGAAACGTATGCAGAGACTAAATTTGCAGGAGGATATTAAATTTTGTTTGAATCATAATTTAACAGATACTATTCCGGTTCTGGTAGGACATAAATTGGTTAAAATGTAAGTAAATATGAATAGCAATCGGAACAAATTGGTCCTGATATGTTTGTTGATTATTCGAACAGCAATCGCCGGAGCACAAGTTTCTCCTATTGTGAAAGATAATGCAAAGCCAGTTTTAATTTCAAATGAGTTTTCCTTTACGGAAGGACCTGCTACCGATAGAAAGGGAAATAT
Organism: Pseudopedobacter sp.; assembly: GCF_040392825.1. Lineage (NCBI taxonomy): Bacteria > Pseudomonadati > Bacteroidota > Sphingobacteriia > Sphingobacteriales > Sphingobacteriaceae > Pseudopedobacter > Pseudopedobacter sp. The sequence continues at coordinate 4,085 of NZ_JBEBVH010000182.1, read as the reverse complement.
ATTCTTTACAGACCAACCCAATAACAAAATCTGGAAGTATAATACCAAGGGGCAACTGACTTTATTTATGGACAATGCCGGCCGTTCCAACGGTATGTTTTTCGATAGAAAAGGTAATCTCCTTACCTGTGCCGATGAAAATAATCAGCTTTGGGCTATAAACAAAAGGAAACAAAAAACAGTCTTGTTAGATAATTTAAACGGTAAACTGTTTAACGGACCAAATGACGTTTGGGTTAGTAGTAGGGGAGATATTTATTTTACAGATCCATATTATAAAAGAAGCTACTGGACAAGGACTCAGGAACCTCTTTCGATAAAAGGTTTATATGTAATTTATAAAGGCGAGACTCAGGCAACTTTATTAGACTCTAATTTCTTACAGCCAAATGGCATAACTGGTTCTTCCAGGGATAATATTCTGTATGTGGCTGATATAAGAGACAGTAAAACTTATAAATATACTATACTAGCTGACGGAAGTTTATCAGCTAGGACCTTATTTGTAAATAAAGGTTCAGATGGAATGACTTTAGATAGCCAGGGCAACTTATATACCACAGGAAAAGATGTTGTTGTCTTTAATAGGGAAGGTAAGCAGATTGAGCATATTGTGATTCCCGGCACAAAGACAACCAATCTAAGCTTTTATGGTAAAAAGAGGGATAAACTGTTCATTACTACAGGCAGTGGAATTTGCTTGCTGGAGATGAAAGTGAGAGAAGGGAAGTGAGGTCTGGGGATTATCTCGATTTCGCATAAATGAACCCATTTAGTACGCTTACAAAAACTAATCCCATCATAAACAATAAAAGGAATTCAGTTTTGTTTTGCTTATAAACCTCAAAACTTTCTGTTTCAGGTTTAAAAATATAAAGAGGTGCAGCAAACCGCCTCGTAGATTCTACACTCTTTAAAGAAAGTTTGTCTTTCAGCATACCTTCCGGATCATGGTGAATGAGTTCAAAGAATTCGATTTTATGATCCATTATATTTTTAAATTTTTCAAAGTCATTCCGTTTCAATTGAATAAGATAATCTGGTGTAACAGCTTTTTTAAATGAATGTTTATAGCTTAAACTGGCCCAGTAAGAATATCTGCTTTTAGGACTCTGTTGATCTTTAAAGGGGACAGAAAAGACATTATTTATGCTGTGTTTACCCGATTTTGTGTTTTTGGAATGGGATTGATAGAATCCAACCCGATTTCTTCTAAAATCAAATTTATCTATGATAAAAAAGCGGTTGGACTTGTTATTCTGAATTTCTGAAATGTTCCTTACATGTACAGGATTGCTTATGATCGTATGAAAAGGTTTACTGCAAAGACCTATTAAGATTAAAGAAAAGAAAGTAGTTAAATAACAACTTCCAAAAATAGAGTGCCATTTTATGTTTATGCCCCATTCTCTTTTGAAATATTTATTGTATAGAAACCAAATTAATATCGCAGATATTACCATACTGGTAATAGTAATCTGATAAACCTCATGAAGTACGAATTTGTAAAACAGAATAGTAAAGGTTTGTATAAGAACGAGTGCTATTCCGAAAAAGAGATGATGAAAAAAACTCTTTTTAAATACTTCCGAAAAGCTAAATTCGGATATAAATTTTGAATCTTTTAATGATCTTATCCCTTCCAATTTTAGTGTTTTCTCTATTTCTGAGATAAAATTTATGTTGTTTCTTCCTAATACAATGACGTAAGGTTTTTTATCGAAAAAGTAAAACACCAGATAGTCATATAGCTTAGAAGAGGTTATTTCAAAACATTTAACCTCGTTTTTTCGTAACACTTTTTCTCTTACATTATAGACTAGAGAAGTCTCAGTCGAAAAATATAGATGCTCATCATCGGTATACAAAGTTGTTTCGTCATTAGAAACGTATGAAACACCGAATGAAATTGCTGCACCAATTGCCAGCAATATGACAGAAGCTAGCCATGGCTCAATACGGAATCTGTCCGATACAAGGAGAGCTATTCCTATTAATGCAATAATGAATACTATGCCTATCAAAAGGTTTTTTACAACGCCTGTTGTTTTGAATTTAATTGAATTCTCTGTTAGCATCCGGGGATGAGTTTGGTAATATTAAATGCTTTTAATTGGAATCCAGATCTCTTCTTCTGATGCAGGATCATCATTTACATACTTATCTCCTAAAATTTCAAAATGAGGCCTGTCGTCTAAAATATAACCTGATTTTGGTAGCCAGATGTTAAAAATGTATTGATAAACAGAGTTGTCGGTACTTGAACCTTTGTAATCAAAAACAGCATAAAGTCCTCCAGATAGAATAAATGTATCCATTTCATCAGGTACATTATCAAAATCTGTCACTTCCATGGCAGCCCATTTTTCAAATTCGTTTGTCGGTTTAAAATCTTTGAAATGCATGGTTGAATAAATAGCCATTGAAATTAAATCATCAGTAAGGTTATTAGTGATTACTTTCCGCTTTGGCATAAAATTTTTCCAAAGTTCTGTTACTTTATAATTAGCAAAACTCATTATAAGCCGTTTTCCTACTAATTTTTTCTCTGTAATTTTTTCTATTCTCGGAATCATTCCATAAAGTTAATATAAAGAAGTATTGACGTAATACTCTATCCCAGTATTCTGCTAAATAGTTTCACGTGAAATTGGATGAAGCCATTGGCTGTATAGGAGATAGGATCTTTTTGGCACTTCACTTCTTCTCGCGGGTTTTTATTCTTTGCCTTAGATACTTCTTGTATAGAATTACGATTGTAATGGCTAACAGCCATAGAGGCCATAATGTGATGATTCCTAAAATAAGATTTTTAAAAATATCAATACCATTAGAAAATGCGCTGGTAATTTCTTTCCCAAAGGAAACTTTGGTGATTTGAGTACTTGGGGAGATGATGTTAATTTGCACTTCGCTATAGCGGATTTGCTTTTTTAGTGAGTTAAAGCGATTTTGAGAAATTTCTATAGCTGTTTTTAACTCGCTCAATTTATTCTCTATCTCCAGCATATCGCTCATTTTATTTGCTTTGCCCAGCAATTGCAGATATCTGTTGAGTAATTCTTTTTGTGCATTTATAGTTGTTTCAGTTTCAATATATTCTTTGGTAACATCCAGGCGTTGAATATTTTTTCCGGTCATCTTTGCAGGGATACCTTCTAATTGCCCAACAAAGCTTTCGAACTGAGAGGAAGGAACCCGACACTTAATTGAAGTAAATAACTGGTTGTCGGAGGCGTTGCTGTCTTCTTGTTCCGTATAGCCTTTTAGAGATTTCAAAATTTCATTTATTTTTTGAATAGCTCTGTTGCTGTCTTCTGTTTCGAAAGAGATATTAGCTGATTTTATTACTTTGAGTGTAGAATCTATTGTTTGAGTGCCATTTCCGTTTGGAATGGCAGGAGCAGCCAATGAAACCTCCGATTCCATTATTTTATCCTCTGATTGAGAATTAGAAGAAGGACCATTACAAGCATAAAATAAAAATAGAATCAGGATAGCAAATACACTTTTCATAGACTTTTAGTATAAATACCTTCTACGCTTTAAAGGTAACCTTTACCTTTTCTGTTTCCGATTGTTTAGATAGGTTTACAATACTAAATCTTGTCTTCTCCAGGATTATTTAAAGGGCCATCAGCTGTTTTTACCGTGTGTTTTCTGGGAAGCAAGTACTGCTCTGGCCCGAGATAGAGAAATACCAGTTCCGATATTCCTTCGAGAATTGTTCGGGTGGATTTCGATAGCCGCCAAAGCCGGGTCGAACAATTCCTGAAGCATAGTAGAAGATTAGTGCAAGCATTTGCGAATCAGGTACGAAGCAAGTACGAACCAGGGTGCAAGCAGGTCCGAAGCATAACGGAGTTTTGCGGACTTTCATGGACTTTCACGGACTTTTGAAGACTATGGGTTGCTAATGAGCTGTGGATTTTTCCGGGATAAAAACAAAAGGCTTATAATTGGTTAGTTAGGCCATCTCTAAGTTACTTTAATTTTTCATTATTTCTATGTCTTTCTGCATCACGGATAGATTTTTTATCAAGGTTTTTTTCTAAAGCAGCTGTTAAATCTATTCCGGTTTGGTT
>NZ_JBEBVH010000181.1:0-8532 GCF_040392825.1 Pseudopedobacter sp. | reverse complement strand
TAGATACTTCTCGCAGGACGATAGACCAACACAAGTCCATATAATACTACAAGATAAGATGGTTTTAATATATTGTTTCATAGAAATACCTATTAAAAAGTGATATTAGTGCCTAAATTAAATCTCTTAACTGTTGGATACGCTCCCTGCGACGCCCAGCCTGTCCCGGCAAAATTAGATTCTCTGTCGTCAGGCATTTTTGTCCATACCAGAAGATTGTTTCCATTCATGAATACCCGAACACTCTCAAGGCCTATTCTTTTTATAAGATTTGAGCTTTTGCTAAACGTATAGGCTATTTCAGCATTTTTCAAGCGGACATAGGAGCCGTCAAACATAAATCTATTACCCGGATTATAGTTGCTTGGAGTAGAGAGCCAGCGAGGTAAAGGAACATCTGCATTGACATTATCTTTAGACCAATATGTCCCTTCGTTGTAAACTAAATGGTTCTGACCTGATAAGCTGTTAAATACAACCTGTCTGGTTACGTTATTTACGCCATACACCTGTACAAAAGCGCTAAATCCCTTCCAGTCAAAACCTAAGGTCGCATTAAAGGTGTGTTGAGGTACTGAAGGATATGCATAAGGTATGTTATCTTTTGAGTCTATAATACCATCACCGTTATAATCTATAATATAATAGTTGCCGGGTAGTTTCTGGCTATCTCCGTTATCTGTAATAGTACTTGCATACAGTTCATCCCAGGTATTATAATAACCGGCGCTTACATAAGAATAGGTTTGACTGATTTGCTTTCCAGCCCGTTTTTGGTAATCAGGAAGTAATAACGCATCATCAGCTTCCAGTACTTTGTCTTTAGCACTGGTATAATTTACATTTCCCCACAAGCGGAAATTTGATCCCAGCTTTTTATCTACGGCCAATTCAATTTCGTAGCCTTTATTTTCTACTTTACCTAAATTAGCAACTGGCGGGGCTACACCATAGTAAGATGGTATTGCTCTGTTTGCTCCTGCGATGAGTATATCTGTACGCTTATCTCTAAAGAAATCTACTTTACCGGACAGCAAGCCCTTAAAAATGCTAAAATCAACTCCAATGTTTGTTTTCTTTACTTTTTCCCAGTGCACTTCAGGGTTACCTAATGCGCTTTCTCTATACCATACATAGGGGCTGGTTTCTGAACCTTCTCCCACTACTCCCAATTTAGTTTGATTCCCATACGCCCATTGTGTCAGATATAACCATCTTCCGTTTACATTATCATCACCAATAGCGCCATAAGATGCCCGTATTTTAAACATGTCCAGAAATGTTAATGGTTTCATGAAACTTTCTTCTGATAACATCCAGCCAATACCTCCAGAAGAAAAGAAAGCGAAACGATTTTCCGGACTGAACTTATCAGACCCGTTATAAGCTCCGTTGTACTCAAACATATATTTGTTAGCATAATTATATGTCGTACGGAAAACCCAATCTTCGCGATGATAGGGTATCTCGCTACCCGTAGCATATTGGTTACGGTTAAATAACCCCATAGCAGTAATGTTATGCTTAGCTAACTGCACTCCATAATTTAGCTGTGCCTGGTAAAAAAGTCGACGATAAGTAGACCAATTTTGTACTGATCCAGGGCTAGTAGACCAGTTAATACCGTTCTGAAAATCAAATCTGTTAGTTGCATCAAATGCCTGTTCATAAGTAGTGCCCCCGGTTTCAGGGTTTATCCATTTCGACTGTATACCGTTGTACAAATCATTAACTCCCCTGCCCCCTTCCACAAAGGTATTATCCAGCGCTAGCGTGCCTTTAAAATTTAAACCTTTTACGAGTTTACTTAAATCTTGATCAAGCGTAAAATCTGTTGTGATACGGTTGGTTGTGGTGTACTCGACTCCGCTTACCGCCAGTATTCTGGCAGAGTTTAGACCGCGTTGTACATTAGGTGCATGATAGCCCCAGGTCCCGTCAGAATATTGTGGAATAAATACATCAGGAGCTGTGGAATATGCTGCTATCCAATAGGAGTAATCGCTATTTGAAGCTCCCCATGGACTTTTCTTCACTCCGCGTGAGCCTGAAAGATTAACCTTAAAAAGTGTCGACTTGGACAATTGAAAATCCAAATTACTTCTAACATTCAAGCGGTTAAATCCATAACCCGGCTTGTATCCCCGGTCGTTATCAAAGGTTCTAAACAAGTCGCCTTCATACAGATAATCTGCACTGGCAAAATATTTGACTTTACTGGTACCTCCGGCAATGTTCAGATTGGCATTATGCGACATAGCATAGTCCTTAAACAACACCTCGTCCCAGTTTACATTGGGATAACGTTCTGATTCTGCCAGATCAGCCGGAAAACGATATTTATCTATAATGGCTTGGGGAAGAATATCGTTCCAACTTTCGGGTCGCAGTGCAAGTTCGTATTCTATGACTTCGTTACGAATTCTCAATGCATCGTAAGCATCATATTTACCAGGTAGCTTTGAGGGCACCTTAGCTACGTTATTAATTGTTCCCCGGATAGAGGCCTTTCCTTCTTTACCTCTTTTTGTGGTAATCAAAATCACACCGTTTGCACCTCTAACTCCGAATACTGCTGTAGCAGAAGCATCCTTAAGCACAGATACAGATTCTACCGAACCAATATCTACACTTGTCATCGGGCGTTCGATACCGTCTACCAGAATAAGCGGTCCTGTATTATTCCAGGTACTTCTCCCCCTGATAATAATTTGTGGGTCTTCTTCCCCAGGCATACCTGTACTAGCTGTTGTTACCACTCCCGGTACGTTACCTGTTAAGGCCGCTCCTATACTGGATACTCCCCCAGCCCTTTCAAGTACTTTACCGGTAGTTTGTGTTATTGCTGCAACCACACTCTCCTTTTTCTGCGTACCGTAACCAACGACCACTACCTCGTTTAGCAATGCCATATCGTCTTTAAGCACTACTCTCACCTCTGTTTTTCCTCTTACATCTATTTCCTGGGTTACCATACCGATGTAACCAACTGTAAGCGTATTTTTATCAGCAGGTACGTCTATCGAAAACTGCCCGTCTACATTGGTCATAGATCGTATTTCAGCCCCCTTTACCGACACAGAAGCTCCTATTAACGGATTCTGCAATTCATCTACAACAGTTCCTCTTACAATTCGCTTAGATTGTGCCATAACGGTGCTTCCCAATAAAAGCAACATTAAACCGATGAGATAAAATTTAGGTAACGGCAGACTGATATTACAACTGTAATATTTAATACCATTACTTATCGTAGCGTTTTTTTTCATTATTAAAAAAAGATTTTGAGGTTTCAAAAATTATTTTTTTTAGATGCCATCCCAGAATACGATTTTCTTGTAATGGATTTCGTACAGGATAGACCTGGTTTTAGTAAATATTTGCCATACATGTTGAGTTTATAATTCCTTTAATAAATATTGTAAGTCTATTATCTCGCTGTATAGCTAAGTTGGCGCTTTCATTTGTAGCTTGGTTTAGGTTTCATACTAATGTAATGTATCATATTTTTTAACTGTCATTGTCTTATGCAATCGGTTGCTTTTTTGAAATCCAGAAAATATTTAATCGTGGACTTCCTCAGCAGACATTTAAAAAAATGGTTTATAATTATCTTCTAAAGTATATACAGGGAGCCTTCTGTCAATAGCACATTTGTTTAAAATTATGTCCTTGATGTTCAAACCTTAAAAAAAGAGCGTTTAAACACTATTCTGTCCCTTTTTTATATATCAGAAATTTCTATCCAACTATTTAAAGCCCTAATATTTTCTGAATTGGAAGGAAAAATACCGAAGCAGTATATCTCGTTGAAGCTTATGTGTTTCAAAATGATAAAAAATATTTCCTTTATTTCTGTAGCCGAATCAACTATTAGCTGGTCAGCCATACATCGCATTGATTGTCGCCTGATAGTCAATAGTTTCTGACCACTTATAGGTTTGATAGATGGCATTGCCATTCTCCTCTTATGACGTTCATATGAACGACAGCTAGTGTCGAATCCTACCCGTTCCGGCAGGCAAGTACTTCGGTAAGCTGTCTTACGGCAGTTAGGCTGTCTTATTCAAGACTTTGCGCAAAAGTCAATATAATTGGACCTTGTTTGATAACGTATATTATTACTTTGTTATTACCCCTTTATCTGTTCTCTTTAAATTGAGGTATTCTGAAGGTAACATATCGAATTTAGATTTAAACGCTCTGGCAAAATAATTAGGCGTGGCAAAGCCTACCGAATAACATATTTGGGAGATGTTCATTTCACTTTTTTCCAAAAGTACAGCCGCCCTGTCCAGCTTTAATGTCCTAATATATTCTACTGGGGTTTGCCCTGTAAGATTTAATACCTTGGAATAAAGAGATCCTCTGCTCATGCCTATATGCTTACTTAAATCTTCGACAGACAATCGTGGATTAGTAAGATTCGCTTCTATATACTGTACAATTTTACTTAACAACTTTTCATTATCAGATTCGATCTCAATATCAGAAGCGGAGAGATTAATTCTTTTACTGTAAGTATTTTTAAAACTCTCATTTAACGCCAGCAAATTTTGGATCTTAACGTATAGGATATCAAAGTTAAAAGGCTTAGCCATATAATCATTTGCTCCGGTTTTGAGTCCTAAAAGTTCATCTTCTTCTCCGGTGAGCGCTGTTAATAAAAGAACGGGGATATGGTTAGTACGCTTATCTGATTTGATCTTTTTACAGAGTTCTACTCCACTAACATAAGGCATACTTATATCGCTTACTACCAGCTGCGGATGTGCAGACAATACTTTTTGCCATCCTTCCTTACCATCGCCCGCTTCCACTATACGGTAATACTTCTTGAGGCTCTCCTTCAAATAAGAACGGAAATCTTCATTGTCTTCTATCAATAGAACTACCGGCAAATCTGGAGTTTCCTGCCCGCTTTCCTCATTTTCATGGTTATGACTTTCCAACTCCAGAATATTATTAAAAACGACCGCATCTTCTTCTAGAGCAAGTATATCCTCAATTTTTTGTAAAGGCAGTTTTATGGTAAACACGGTTCCTTTACCTACAATACTCTCTACCTCTATGGTACCTCCATGTAGCTTCACAAATTCCCTGGCAATACATAAACCTACACCACTTCCCTGATTTAATACCGCTTCGCTGGTTTTACTTTGAAAAAAACGGTTGAATATCTTTTCTTTTGCAGAGTCTTCTATACCAATTCCAGTATCACTTAAAGTTATTTTTATACCTGAGTTTTCCAGAGGGTCTATATATAATGATACTGTGCCGTTTTTTGGTGTAAATTTAAATGCATTGGACAACAGGTTAAACAAAACGCGTTCAAGTTTATCATGGTCAAAAGAAGCAAAGTAATATTTTAACGTACTTTTAAACTCAAAATTTATCAATTTTCGCTCTGCTAAATCACGAAACGACTCTGCAACGTCTTTAGAAAAAGCTACTAAATCTCCCTCTCTCAAACACAGCTTCTGTTCCTGCTGCTTTATATTGCGGAAATCCAGCAACTGGTTTACTAAATTCAGCAAGCGTCTTGAATTTCTCCTGATCATATTCAATTGACTAGATTTTGAAAGACTTGTTTCCTGCTGTAACAGTTGCTCAACTGGTCCCATGATTAATGAAATGGGTGTACGGAATTCATGGCTGATATTTGTTAAAAATTTAATTTTAAGCTGATCAAACTCATGTATACGTTCAGCTTCTTTCCTTTCTTGCTCAATTAATTGTTGTACTTGAAGCCTTTCCTGTTCCAACGCAAATTTGGCTTTTAATCGTTGTATTCCTCTGTGTCGCATGTACCACAAAGACAATACAATGATGCAGAAATATAAAATATAAGCGTATACTGTTAGCCAGAAAGGAGGTCGAACATTAACTTTAATAGAGGTTATCGGCGTACTCCACTCTCCTGCATCACTTGATGCTTTTACCTGAAAAACATATTCTCCTGGACTCAAATTGGTATAAATTGCAGTATTTGCCTCTCCTACACTATTCCATTCTTTGTCGAAATTTTCCAATTTATAGAAGTACCTGTTTTCTTGGGGAGAAGTATAATTTAGCGCAGCAAAACTCAAAGAAAAGTTTTGTTTATAGTCTAAATTGATCTCTTTTGCAATTGAAATGTGTTCTTCTATATAAGAGTCTTTGGAAGGTAAAACACTTTGATTGGCCACCTTCAAGTCTGTAAATACCACTCTGGGGATATTTCTATTCAAATATAGGGCCTTGGGGTTGAAATAATTAAAACCGTCTGTACCTCCGAAAAACAATCTTCCGTCTGCCAGCTTTAATCCGGCACCATGTACAAAGGGGCTTTTTTGTACTCCATTATAGCTGGAGTAATTTTTAAATGTTTTATTAGCTACGTCGAAACTGCTTATTCCTTTGTTAGTACTTAACCACAATTTGCTTTGCTCATCTTCTAAAATTTTATATACAACGTCATTAGCTAACCCATCTTTCTCCGAGTACCAAATAAAATTGTCTTTATCTGTACTATAAGACACTAAGCCATATCCTGGTAATCCGAGCCATATTTCACCTGTTGTGGATGGATAAATAGTTGAAATATTGTCACTTGGGAGATTACTGTTTGTTTTATTTATTATCTTGGAGTACCCACTTATTGGATTATAAACTGCAATTCCAGCTCCACATGAACCAATCCAAATATTACCTTTCTTATCTTCTTCAATAGCTCTGATAAATCCATTCAGTTGAACCCTTTTAAGGTGTTCGTCTTCGTGACCAAATTTTACGAACACTTTCTTCTCAAAATCATAACAATCTATGCCCTGACCGTTGGTTCCCATCCAAACATTACCTCTACTATCGCGCTTTATACAGAATATATCATTTCCACTAATATTATGCGGGCCAACTCCTTTCTTTATCTGTCTACTTTGCCCGGTTTTAGTATTAACTATAAATAAACCATTTGAAAAAGTACCTATCCACAATTCGTCATTCACTTTCTCCATTGCCAATATTGACAGACCATTAATATTTTCTGAGACCTTTATTTTATGAAAAGTACCTGATCTCATATCAAATAAATTTAGACCTCCGCCATCAGTACCTACATAAATACTAGTGTTATCCGCTTGCACAAATGACGTTATTACAGGAACATTTAGCCCTTTTGGATCATAGGGATTACTTTGTCTTAAATTAAAAAAAGCTAAATTTTTATCGTATTTATTTACCCCACCCCGAAAGGTGGCAACCCAATAAATGCCCTGATTGTCTATCATAATAGACTTTACTGCTTTCCCTATTAAGCTAAAATTGTTTCTGCTACTTCTGTTAACTCTGGTAACATGTTTGGTTTCCGGGCTTATAATGTTAAGTCCCTCTTCTGTTCCCACCCAAATTGCTCCATCTGGTTCTTCGTCTATAGCATAAACCATATTGGAGCTTAAGGAAAATATATCAGAGGGATTATGCTGATAATTTATAAAAGATTGGTTTGTTATATTAAACATGCTTAGACCATTAGCTGTAGCTACCCAAATATTTCCTTTTTTATCTTCACAAAGTGAGTTAACAGCATTATCTAACAAAGCATTTTTTTGTCTGTTCGATTTCGCAAAATGAGTTATACTTCCCTTCGCCTCATTATAGCGATATAGACCTGTAGACGTCCCTATCCAAATATGGCCTCTTTTATCTTTGAGAAGTCGCGTTACTGTATTATCCAGTATAAATTTATATTTAGCATTTTCCAACTTAGGAGAAATAAAACGCTTGGTCTGGATATTCAAAACTTCTAAGCCCTGATATCCTCCAATCCATATATTTCCATCGCTATCACCTGATATAGACAAAATAGCCTGATTTTTTCCATCCGGATAATTAATGAATGAGTCTGACTTTCTATTATATCTAACTATTCCCGCTCCAGTGCCTATCCACAAATTACCATTAACATCTTCATACAAATCCAGGATCTCATTGGATATTAAGCCTGACGAATTATGCCTATAAATGGTGAAATTTTTACCATCAAACTTATTCAATCCATCATCAGTAGCAAACCATAAAAATCCATATCGGTCTTTAATAATAGCGTTTACCGTATTAGAAGATAATCCTTGCTTGCTACTAATGTTTATAAAATTGAGTTCCTTTTCGTCCGCTTTTACCGACAAACTATTACAGCCTAAAACAAATAATAGAAAAATGTATTGAAGTTGCTGCTTTAATATAATCATATCTTTAGATTAACGGTATGTGAGTTATATCTAGTTTCTTTAACAATTGCATTACACAAATTCAAGCGAATTCTCAATGGCATACTATTGTCTGTTATAATTGGTTTTTCTAATATAAATAGAAGAATAGAATAAAGATACTTTTTATAACACTTATCTTATATAAACTTTGTCTAATATAATGGAACAAATGTTCAAAATACATAAGCTGGACAAAATAGAAGCGGAGTCGAGGGCCAACTCCGATCTCTTTCAAACAAATTAAAAAAGGATTAGGGATAATAAACCAATGATATTATAAGTA